>JASGDW010000291.1:0-5703 GCA_047606965.1 Microbacterium sp. | reverse complement strand
GCGGATGCCGGTGCTCAGTCCCGCGGCCCGCAGCGACAGGTTGGCGGGGTCTCCCGCGAAGGCCGCCACACCGGCGGGCGGGCGATCGAGCGGGAGATGTGCAGCGCCGGCGAGGTCATGCGTGCAGCGTATGCGCCGGGGTGTGTCATAACTCCGCCCGGTGGCCGCTTCTGTTGGCCGCAGCCCGCCTATTCTCGGCAACCGGCCTCGCCGAGACACACGCCAAGGAGGAGTTATGACACGCCCGCCCGCGGCTACGCGGGTTCCGCCTCCAGCGTCGCGGGCGGCACGTGCATCGTGGCCCGTGAGCGGAAGTGCCCGATCAGCGTCAGAACGACCCCCAGCGCGACCCAGCCGATCAGCGTCCACCACTGCTGCGAGTCGTCGGCGGCGGGGAAGTAGCTCAGCGACCGGATGAGCCAGTTGGACGCTCCCGGGACGAAGAACTGCCCGATCTGCCCCCACGGCTGCGCAAGGAACTGCCACGGCGTCGATGCGGCCGACAGCGGGTTCGCGAACAGCACGGTCACCACCGCCCCGATCCCGATGCCCGGCGAGCCCAGCAGCGACGCCCAGCCCACCACGAAGGAGCTGGTCGCGAGCACGGAGAGGCCGATCGCCAGGGCGTTGAGCCAGAAGTCGCCCTGCAGATACTCGAACCAGCCCTGCATGACGAGAGTGATCAGCAGTCCCGCCGTCACGGCGAAGCCGGCCAGTGCCGCCAGCCGGCGGACGGCGCCGACGACCAGCAGCGACACCAGGACGCCGCCCATCATGCCGCCGAGCATCATCGGGAAGGATGCCGCCGCCAGCCCCGCACCGCTGGAGTCGGTGTCCGACAGCGACACCACGGACGTCACCGTGACCTGCGCGGTGCTCGCATCGCCGCCCGCCGCGGCGATCTGCTGCGCCAGCTGGGTCTGCAGCTGTGACGCGACAGCGGTCAGCAGCGAGACCGCCGTGCTGCTCGCGGCCGGCGCGGTGAGCACCTCCGGCATCCCGGCGTCCGAGAACACGATCGCACCGTAGGTCTCGCGCGTCTCGATCTGGGAGACCGCCGCGTCCCGGTCGTCCGCGGCCACGAAGTCGAAGGTCGTGACGCCCTGCTCGGCCAACGCGTCCTCGAAAGCGCTGACGGTCGCCTCCGGGCCGACGATGCCGATCGGCAGGTCGTGCGCAGCGCTCGTCTTGGTGGGCCAGAGGAAGGCGAGCACGATCAGGACGACGACCAGGGAGCCGGCCGCGCCGACGGCAACGGCGACGCCCCACCTGGTGTGCGGACGGGGCGGGACGGCGAACACGCGGACCTCCAAAAAGAACATGTGATTTGTTTGCTCATGCAGCCTAGCAGAACGGGTATTCTTTTTGTGTGCCTCGACTCACGGATGCCCGGCGACGGGGCCGACGCGACCAGATCGCGGAGGCCGCGATGCGCTGCTTCGTCCGACGGGGATTCGCCCAGACCTCGATGGCCGACATCATCGACGAGTCGGGCCTGTCGGCCGGCTCCATCTACTCCCACTTCGCGAACAAGGCGGAACTGGTGCGGTTCGCCTCCGCCCAGATGCTCGACTTCCGCCTGCACGGCCTGGAAGAGTCGTTCGCCGCCGAGCAGGCGCCGCTGACCCCCGCCCGGTTGCTGGCGACGGTGGCGCAGACGCTGCCCGCCGACCGCGACCACGCCCAGGTGCTGCTGCAGATCTGGGCCGACGTGCCGCGCGACCCCGAGCTGGCCGGCGTCGCCCGCACGAACATCGGCAGGGTGCGGGACCTGATGCGCACGAGCCTCCTGCCGTGGGCCGCAGAACACGCCGACGACGCCACCACCGTCGCGGCGGAGGTCGCGGACGCGGTGATGGCCGCCGTGCAGGGCTACATCGTGCGCATCGCCTTCGACCCGGACGCCGACCCGGCATCCCTCCGCCGGGGCCTCGCGCGCGCCTTCGCCTGAGACGGCCAGCTGCGTGTCATAACTCCTCCCAGCGCGCCATCGCGGCGCGGCGCGGCCGCGAGATCCCGCGATGGCGCCGGCTCACCCGCCTGCTCCAGGCGGAGTTATGACACGCCCGACCTCGGGAACCGCCGCATCCAGAGGTCTACCGGCCGGCTCGGCAGCAATCGTGGACCGCCCGCAGACCGCGCAGCGCCTGAAGCACCTCGTCCGGCCGGTACATGATCTGCTCGGCCGTCGGGCGGAACGTCCCATACCCGAGCCGCGCCGCCGCGAGATCCCGCTCGCGGTCTCTGCGCTGCTGCTCCCACGAGGAATGGAACCCCTTGCTGTCGCACTCGACGATGAGCCAGCCGTCGAGGACGAGGTCGACCCGGCCGATCCCGGCGATCTCGACCTGCACGTCGACGTCGTATCCCAGCGCCCGCGCCATCAATCGCACGAGCGTCTCCGGGCCCGACTCGGCACGCCCGTCGACCAGGGCGCGCAGCACCGCGAAGCGACGAGGCAGCGCGGTGAAGACCTCGCCGAGATCGAGCAGCGTCAACAACCCCCGATGAAGCGCGCTGTCGATGGACGCCACGGCGTGCCGCGGCTCCTGGCAGAGCACCGCGTGGATGAGCGCGTCCACGACGCCGACGCAGGCGTTCGTACCGTCATGCGGCCGCACGAGAGGGATCCAGTGAAGTCGTCCGCCGCGTGTCGCCCGCGGTGGCAGGGGGGTGAAGCGATCGTGCGCAGACCGCAGCCGCGACGCCCCCCCCCCGGGCGATGTGGACGTGCAGTCCTGCGTCGACGAAGACGAACACCCCGAGGAGGCGCAACAGACTGAGGCAGGTGACACGGCCGCCGACCCGCACCGCCCTGACGATGTCGTCGGGCGCACCGGCCCAGACGTACCTGTCGCGCCGCGCCCGGATCAGGCGCCCCGTCGCGACCGCCGTGGTCAGATCGCGGCGGGTCATCCCCGCGGAGAGGAGGTCGGCGCGGGTCAGGCTCTCATGACTCGGATACATGCCGACGACTGTCGCGGCCGGGGCGCGGACACGACGGCGCCGAAGCCGAAGAGGTGCACAACCCGGTGAGGGCGGCGACGTGGGGAGAACCGGATGCCGCGTGTCGTAACTCCGCCTCGGAACCGGCCCTCGCGCGGCCCGCATGGGCGATCTCGCGCCCGGAGGGGAGACCGGTCGACTCCGAGGCGGAGTTACGACATGGCCCCGGGCACCAGATCCGAGCAGGGTACGGGGACAGAGGCACCGGCAGAGCAGCAGGGCAGGGGGACGCGGCAGGGCGGTGGCACGGCGGGCACGGCGCGCCGACCCGTGACCGGCGGACGTACACTGACCCGGGCGGGAGGAGGCCGACATGCCCGAGGACAGCGACGAGGCCCCCGGCGCCGACGGCATGACCGCCGAGGAGGCGGAGCGCATCGTCCGCAACGCCGGCGCGGGCAGGCTCGACCTGCGCGACCCCGAGATCCGCAAGCTCGTCTCGACCGCGCAGCGCAGCATCGCGCGTCACACGCTGTGGGGAGACGTCAGCAGCACCCGTCACCGCCGGTGGGTGATCGGCGGCGTCCTGTTCCTGCTGCTCTGGCTGATCGGCCTCGCCGTTCCGTTCCTCTCCACCTTCGTCTGGAGCCGTTGAGCGCTGCCACGGAGTAGAGTCCACACGGCCCATACGCAGGATGCCGCGGCTCGGGCCGTCCCGCCGCGGGCTCCGGTCCGCTCACCCCGGAGAGCCATGTCCGCCGTCGTCCCCTCCCGCTACCGCATCGAGCCGACCGTCTGGCAGGCGGTGCGCACGCCACGGCTGCTCACCCGCGAGGTGCTCGCGGGGCTCGTCACCGCGCTCGCGTTGATCCCCGAGGCGATCGCCTTCACCGTCGTGGCCGGCGTCGACCCGCGGGTGGGGCTGTTCGCGTCGTTCGTGCTGGCCGTGGTGATCGCGTTCACCGGTGGGCGTCCGGCGATGATCACCGCGGCGGCGGGATCGGTCGCTCTGGTGATCGCGCCCGTCTCGCGCGAGCACGGCCCCGACTACCTCATCGCGACCATCGTGCTCGCGGGCGTCTTCCAGGTGCTGCTCGCCGCGTGCGGCGCCGCGCGTCTCATGCGTTTCGTGCCGCGCAGCGTCATGGTCGGCTTCGTCAACGCGCTCGCGATCCTGATCTTCGTCTCGCAGCTGCCGCAGCTCATCGACGTGCCCTGGCCCGTCTACGCGCTCACCGCTGCCGGTCTCGTCGTCCTGCTCGCGTGGCCGCGCATCACCCGCGCCGTCCCCGCGCCGCTGGTCGCGATCGTGCTGCTCACGGCGGCGGTCATCGTCTTCGGGATCACGGTGCCGGATGTCGCCGCCCAGGGAACACTGCCCGACAGCCTCCCCGGACTGCTCATCCCGGACGTGCCGCTCACCTGGGACACGTTGCAGATCATCGCCTTCCCCGCTCTCGCCGCCGCGCTCGTCGGGCTGCTGGAGACGCTGATGACGGCCAAGCTCGTCGACGAGATCACCGACACGCACTCGCGCAAGACCCGCGAGGCCTGGGGCCTCGGCGTCGCGAACATCGCCGCCGCGTTCTTCGGCGGGACCGGGGGCTGCGCCATGATCGGCCAGACCATGATCAACGTCAAGACCGCCGGGGGCCGCACCCGCATCTCGACCTTCCTCGCCGGCGTCTGGCTGCTCGTGCTGGTGGTGCTGCTGGGCGACCTGGTGGGCCGCATCCCGATGGCCGCGCTCGTGGCCGTCATGATCCTGGTCTCGGTGACGACGTTCGACTGGCACAGCGTCCGCCCCTCGACGCTGCGCCGGATGCCGCTCGGCGAGACCCTCGTCATGCTCGTCACCGTGGCCGTCACGGTGTGGACCGACAACCTCGCGATCGGCGTCGGGGTCGGGGTCGTCACGGCGATGACCATCTTCGCCCGGCGCGTCGCGCACCTCACGACCCTCACGCGCGTCGTCGACGGCGACGTGGCGCGCTACACGGTGGACGGCGAGCTGTTCTTCGCGTCGAGCAACGATCTCACGACCCAGTTCGACTACGCGGCCGACCCACGACGCGTCGTCATCGACCTGAGCCGGTCGCATGTGTGGGACGCCTCGAGCGTGGCGGCCCTCGACGCGATCACGACGAAATACGCCGCCCGCGGCACGACCGTCGAGGTGGTCGGCCTCAATCCGGCCGCCGCCGCGTTCCACGCACGGCTGTCGGGGCGGCTCGGCGCCGGGCACTGACCCGAGCGCCCGTCTCAGCCCAACGCGACGAGCTCCTCGTCGACCCGGCGCACCGAGGCCAGCCGTCCCCCGCGCACGACGGTGCGGCTGCGCGGGCCGCCGGCGACCGCGGCGGCGAGCGTGGGCGCGTCGAGCAGGACGAGATCGGCCACCGCCCCGGCGACGGGCCCGGCCGGGGGCAGCCCCATGACCCGGCGTCCCGCGTCGCTGACGGCCGTGTAGGCCTCCTCGATCGTCAGGTGCGCGGTCATGACCAGCAGTGCCGCCGTGGTCAGGTGGTCGGCGTCGCCGAGGGGGTTGATCGTGTCGCGCACGTTGTCTCCGCCCGCGGCGACGGCCACGCCGTGCTCGAGCAGCCCCCGCACCGCCGTCACGCCGCGTGGCGTGGCCACCGGGCGGTCCCGGCCCTGCAGGTAGAGGTTCGTCGCGGGGCAGGCGACCACCCCGACCCCGCCGGCGCGCAGCGCTCCGGCGGCCTCCGCGAGAGCCGCGACCTCGAGCAGCCCGAG
>JASGDW010000290.1:0-8154 GCA_047606965.1 Microbacterium sp. | reverse complement strand
GGCGACCGGTGCCGGCGCAGGGCCGGGCGACGCGGCAGACGCCGGCGCCGGGCCATGCTCCGGCGCGGACACCACGGCATCCTGTGCGGTCTGCGCCAGCACGCGCGCGACCATGAGCTCGAGCTGCAGGCGGGGTGAGGTCGCGCCGGTCATCTCGTCGAGCGCGGCGATGACGATGTCGGCCGTGCGCGAGAGCCGGTCGGGGCCGAACACGCCGGCCTGCCGCCCCATGCGCTCCAGCTCGTCGGCCGGGGTGCCGCGCAGCACGGCCGACGCGCCCGTTCCGGTCGCGGCGACCACGATAAGGTCGCGCAGGCGCTCGAGCAGGTCTTCGACGAAACGGCGCGGGTCCTGCCCGGTCTGCACGACGCGGTCGATCGCGGCGAACGCGGCCGCCGCATCCGTCCGGCCCAGCGCGTCGACGATCTGATCGAGCAGCTCGCCGTGCGTGTACCCCAGCAGCGCCACCGCCCGCTCGTAGACGACCGCCCGACCCTCGGAGCCGGCGATCAGCTGATCGAGCAGCGACAGCGTGTCGCGCGGCGAGCCGCCGCCGGCGCGCACGACCAGCGGCAGCACGCCCGGCTCGACGCCCACGCCCTCCTGCACACACAGCTGCTCGACGTAGGCGAGCATCGCCGCGGGCGGCACGAGCCGGAAAGGATAGTGGTGCGTGCGCGAGCGGATCGTGCCGATGACCTTCTCGGGCTCGGTGGTCGCGAAGATGAACTTGACGTGCTCGGGCGGCTCCTCGACGAGCTTGAGCAGCGCGTTGAACCCCTGCGGGGTCACCATGTGCGCCTCGTCGAGGATGAAGATCTTGAACCTGTCGCGGGCGGGGGCGAAGATCGCCCGCTCGCGGAGCTCGCGGGCGTCGTCGACGCCGTTGTGGGACGCCGCGTCGATCTCGACGACGTCGAGCGAGCCGCCGCCGCCGCGCCCCAGCTCGACGCAGCTCTCGCACACACCGCACGGGGTGTCGGTGGGGCCCTGGGCGCAGTTGAGGCAGCGTGCCAGGATGCGGGCCGAGGTCGTCTTGCCGCACCCGCGCGGACCGGAGAAGAGGTAGGCGTGACCGACGCGGTCGGCGCGCAGCGCCGTCATCAGCGGCTCGGTGACCTGCGCCTGCCCGATCATCTCGCCGAACGCCTCCGGGCGGTAGCGGCGGTACAGGGCTGTGGTCACACCCCCACCCTATTCCGTGCCGCCGACACGCGTCCGCCTCGCGCCGTCCCGCGGGAGCTCAGGCGTCCAGGGGGGCCTCGTCGTCGACGACCGACGCCGAGCCGGTCACCACGGGCACGTTCGTGGTGAGCGTCGGCACGGACGCCGACAGCAGCGTGCCGTCCTCTCGCCGCGCGTCGGCGAACATCCCGAGCGTGGGCCGTCCGGGACGGATCGGCCCCTGGCCCAGCAGCGGGATCACCAGCTCGCCCCCGCCGCCGATCGTGTACGCGGTGCCGCGCACCCGGAAGTCGACCGGCTCCCCGGCGTCCGCCCGCACGATCATCTCGTCGCGGCGCACCGTGATGTGCAGCCGCGTGCCGTGCCACATCAGCGGATAGGACAGCTCCGGCCAGCTCTCCGGCAGCCGCGGGTCGAAGGTGAGCTCGCCGAAGTGGTCGCGCATGCCGCCGAAGCCCGAGACCAGCGAGGTCCACACCCCGCCCGCCGACGCCACGTGCACGCCGTCCGAGGCGTTGTGGTGCAGGTCGCCGAGGTCGACGAAGATGCCGTCGAGGAAGTACTCCAGGGCGAGGTCCTGGTAGCCCACCTCGGCGGCGAGGATCGACTGGACGACCCCCGACAGCGTGGAGTCGCCCGTGGTCAGCGGGTCGTAGTACTCGAAGTCGGCGAGCTTCTCCTCGCTCGTGAAGTGGTTCCCCTGCAGGAACAGCGCCAGCACGACGTCGGCCTGCTTGAGCACCTGATAGCGGTAGATCACCAGCGGGTGGAAGTGCAGCAGCAGAGGTCGCTGCTCGGGGGGGGTCTGCTCCAGGTCCCACACCTCCCGCTCGAGGAACACCTCGTCCTGCGGGTGGATGCCCAGTCCCACGCTGTACGGGATGTGCATCGCGTCGGCGGCGCGGTCCCAGGCCTCCGGCTCGCCCGCCTCGAGCCTGAGCCGCTCCGCCATCTGCCGGTACACCTCGCCGTCGACCTCCGCCATCTCGCGGACCGTGCGGGCCGCGAAGCGCAGGTTGAAACGGGCCATCACGTTCGTGAACAGGTTGTCGTTGACCACGGTGGTGTACTCGTCGGGCCCGGTCACCCCGTGGATGTGGAAGGTGTCCTCTCCGTCGATCTCCTCCCGCCAGAACCCCAGCGAGGCCCACAGCCTGGCCGTCTCGACGGCGATGTCGACGCCCTCTCGGTAGAGGAAGTCGAGATCCCCGGTCGTGCGCACGTACTTGGCCAGCGCGAAGCTGACGTCGGCGTTGATGTGGTACTGGGCGGTGCCGGCGGCGTAGTACGCCGACGCCTCCTCGCCGTTGATCGTGCGCCACGGGAACAGCGCCCCGGCCTCGTTGAGCTGGAACGCGCGCCGCCGGGCGTCGGGCAGCATGTGCACCCGCATCCGCAGCGCGTTGCGGGCCCACAGCGGGCTCGTGTACGCGAGGAACGGCAGCACGTAGATCTCGGTGTCCCAGAAGTAGTGGCCGCTGTATCCGGAACCGGACAGCCCCTTGGCCGGCACGCCGAGCCCGTCCGCGCGCGCCGTGGCCTGGGCGAGCTGGAACAGGCACCAGCGAGTGGCCTGCTGCAGGTCGTCGTGCCCGGCGATGCGCACGTCGGAGCGCTCCCAGAACGCGTCGAGCCAGGCGCGCTGGCGCCGGCGGATCGTGGCCAGCCCGGTCTGCTCGGCACGGTCGAGCGTGCGGCGGCAGCGGTCGATGAGCTCGCGCGTGGGCACGCCGCGCGAGGTGTGGTAGCTCACGAGCTTGGTCACCGTGACCGGCACCCCGGCCTTCGCCTGCACCCGGTAGAAGTTCTTGGCGATGTCGGGCTCGATGAGCGTCTCGACGTCGTAGGGGTTCTGCGTCTGGATCGTGTGGTCGGCGACGACGGCGATCGTCATGCCCGAGGCGGTGACCCGGTAGCTGAGCACCGAACGGGACCCGTCCTGCCAGTGGTCCTGCGGCTGCAGCACCCGCTCCTCGATGCGCTCGGCCTTGCGGGGGTCGAAGCCTCCTCTGGCCGCGGCCCCCGGCATCCCGCTGTAGACGTCGGCGGCGTCCTGCCGGTTCACGAGCTGGCAGCTGATGGTGACCGGCGCGTCCGCGTCCAGCACCGTGACCGACACGTCCATCGCCGCGAGGTGCCGCTCTTCGAACGAGACCATGCGCGAGAAGCGGATGCTGACGTGCTTGCCCGACGGCGTGCGCCAGACGAGGTCGCGGCGCAGCACGCCGTCGCGCATGTCCAGGACGCGCTCGTACTCGACGAGGTCGGCGAGGTCGAACGAGAGCGGCTCGTCGTCGACGTAGACGCGCATGACCTTCGCGTCGGGGACGTTCACGATGGTCTGCCCGACCTCGGCGAACCCGTACGCCTGCTCGGCGTGATGGATCGGGAACGTCTCGTGGAACCCGTTGATGAACGTGCCCTGCTCGTGCCCGAAGCGTCCCTCCGGGTGGTTGCCGCGCAGACCGAGATAGCCGTTGCCGACGGTGAACAAGGTCTCGGTGACGCCGACGTCCTCGAGCGAGAACGACCGTTCGATGAGCCGCCAGGGGTCGACGGGAAAGCGGTCTCGGTCGATCATGGGCGTGCCTTCGGGTCGAGAGGGGACGGGGGTCGCGCGGCGCGGAACGGGGTCAGTCTACGAAGGCGGAGAGGTCGTCGACCACGACGTCCGCGCCCGCCGCGGCCAGGGCCTCGGCGCCGACCCCGCGGTCGACGCCGACGACGAGGGCGAAACCGCCGGACGCCGCCGATCTGACGCCGCTGAGCGCGTCCTCGACGGCGGCGCTGCGGGCCGGGTCGACGCCCAGCATCCGCGCCCCCTCGACGAACACGTCCGGCGCGGGCTTGGACGCCAGGCGGTCGCGCTCGGCGATGACCCCGTCCATGACGACGACGAAGCGGTCGCGGATGCCGGCGGCGTCCAGCACCTCCTCGGCGTTCTTCGAGCTGGACACCACCGCGATCGGCACGCCGGCCTCCCGCAGCCGGTCGATCAGGCGCAGCGAGCCGGGGTAGGGGGCGATGCCCTCGGCCCGCAGCACGCCGGCGAACACCTCGTTCTTGCGGTTGCCGATGCCGCACACCGTGCTCGCGACCGGATCGTCGTCCGGACTGCCCCACGGCACCTCGACGTCGCGGCTGCGCAGCAGGCTCGCGACGCCGTCGTAGCGCTTCTTGCCGTCGAGGTGCTCGAAGTAGTCGGCGTCCGTGTAGGGCGGCTCGATGTCCCACTCGGCGAACAGCCGCTCGAACATCGTGCGCCAGGCGTGCATGTGCACCTCGGCGGTGGGCGTCAGCACGCCGTCGAGGTCGAACAGGACGGCGTCGTACGTCGTCAGATCGGGCAGGGTCACGAGGTCTCCAGTCGGTGGTCGCCAGAGTATCCCCGGCAGGTTACGCGCCGGTGTCCGATCGCGCTCGGCCGGGAACGGGCGGGCGCCGGGTCAGAGCGCGACCTCGAGGGTCTGGCGCGCGATCTCCAGCTCCTCGTCCGTGGGCACGACCAGCACCGCGACCTGCGAGTCGTCGGCCGAGACGACGCGGATGCCGTGGCCGCGAGCCGCGTTGCGCTCGGCATCGAGGCGGACGCCGGCGAAGCCGAGCGTGGCCAGCGCGGCCTCCCGCACCCGGGGCGAGTTCTCGCCGACGCCCGCCGTGAACGAGATGACGTCGGCCCCGCCCAGCTGGGCCAGGTAGGCGCCGGCGTAGGCACGCAGCCGGTGGACGTAGACGTCGAAGGCGAGCTGCGCGGCCTCGTCGCCGGCCTCGACCCGCGCGGACAGGTCGCGCATGTCGGCCACGCCGGCCAGGCCCAGGATGCCGGAGCGCTTGTTGAGCAGGTCGTCGACCTCGCCGATCGTCATCTCTCCGCGGCGCACGAGCTGGAACACGACGGCCGGGTCGATGTCACCGGACCGGGTGCCCATGACCAGCCCTTCCAGCGGCGTCAGCCCCATCGAGGTGTCGACCGAACGGCCGCCGTCGATCGCGGTGACCGACGCGCCGTTGCCGAGGTGGAAGACGATCTGCCGCAGCTCGCCCGGCGGCCGGCCGAGGAAGGCGGCGGCGGCCTCGCTCACGAACTTGTGCGAGGTGCCGTGGAACCCGTATCTGCGGATGCGCAGCGGCTCGGTCACCGACCGGTCGATCGCGTAGGTGTATGCCTCCGCCGGCATGGTCTGGTGGAAGGACGTGTCGAACACCGCCACGTGCGGGATGCCGCCGAACGCCGCCTTCGCCGCGCGGATCCCCTGCAGCGCGCCGGGGTTGTGCAGCGGCGCCAGCACCGACAGCTCGTCGATGTTGATCTCGACCAGCGGCGTGATCAGCGTCGGCGCGAAGAACCGCGCCCCGCCGTGCACCACCCGGTGCCCCACGGCGACCGGCGGGTGCTCGCGCAGCGACGGGCCGTGCGCCTCGAACGCCTCGAGCATCACGGCGAACCCGGCGGTGTGGTCGGGGATCGGCAGGTCGCGTTCGGATGTCGCGTCGAGCACCGTCGGCGCGGCGGCGTCCGCCTGCACGAAGGAGGCGACCGTGTGCGAGGCGTGCCCCTGCGCCTGCCCGATCCGTTCGACCAGACCCGAGGCGAGCACCCGGTCGCGGTCCATGTCGATGAGCCGGTACTTGAACGACGACGACCCGCTGTTGACGACCAGCACGACGCTCATCCGCTCACTCCCCGTTCGCGCATCCGCTCGCCCTCGCGAGCATGTCCCACTTCGGCGCGGTATGGGGTCGCCATACCGCGCCGAAGTGGGACACGACCCGCGCCGAAGTGGGACATCGGCGTCCGTCGGATCATCCTTCGCCCCCCTGCGCCTGGATGGCGGTGATCGCGATCGTGTTGACGATGTCGTCGACCAGCGCGCCGCGGGAGAGGTCGTTGATCGGCTTGTTCAGGCCCTGCAGCACCGGGCCGATCGCGACCGCGCCGGCCGAGCGCTGCACCGCCTTGTAGGTGTTGTTGCCCGTGTTCAGGTCGGGGAACACGAAAACCGTCGCCCGCCCCGCGACCTCCGAGTCCGGCATCTTGGCCCGGGCGACGGCGGCGTCCGCGGCCGCGTCGTACTGGATCGGCCCCTCGACCGGCAGTCCGGCAGCCCGCTCGCGCACGAGCGCGGTCGCCCTCCGCACCTTCTCGACGTCCGCCCCCGCCCCCGACTCCCCCGTCGAGTACGACAGCATCGCGACGCGGGGCTCGATGCCGAACTGGGCCGCCGTGGCCGCCGAGGAGACGGCGATGTCGGCGAGCTGCTCGGCCGTGGGGTCGGGGATCACGGCGCAGTCGCCGTAGACCAGCACCCGGTCGGCGAGCGCCATGAGGAACACGCTGGAGACGACGGAGACGCCCGGCCGGGTCTTGATGATCTCGAACGCGGGCCGGATGGTGTGCGCCGTGGTGTGCGCGGCTCCCGAGACCATGCCGTCGGCGAGCCCCAGGTGCACCATCATCGTGCCGAAGTAGGAGGCGTCGGTCACGGTGTCGGCGGCCTGCTGCGCGGTCACGCCCTTCTGGGCGCGCAGCCGAGCGTACTCCTCGGCGAAGCGGACGCCCAGCGGGGCGTCGAAGGGGCTGACGACGACGGCGTCCCGGATGTCGATGCCCAGCTCGATCGCCCGGGCGCGCACCTCGATCTCCTCGCCGAGGATGGTCAGGTCGGCGATGCCGCGCGCGAGCACGGTGGCGGCGGCGCGGAGGATCCGGTCGTCGTCGCCCTCCGGCAACACGATGCGCTTGCGATCGGCGCGGGCGCGCTCGATGAGGCCGTACTCGAACATCAGGGGGGTGACGACCGCGGGGTGCGCGAGACCGAGCAGGCGCGTCAGCTCGGCACCGTCGACGTGGGTCTCGAACAGGCTCAGCGCCGTGTCGTAGCGGCGCTGCGAGTCGGCGGCGAGACGTCCGCGCGTGTTCATGATGCGCACCGCGGTGTCGTACGTGCCGCGGTCGGTGGTGATGATCGGCAGGCTCGAGCCGAGCCCGTCGATCAGGCGGTCGATGGTCTCCGGCAGCGGGAAGGGGCCGTTGAGCACGATCGCCGCGAGCGAGGGGAACGTGCCGGAGGCGTTCGCCAGCAGCGCCGCCAGCAGCACCTCGGTGCGGTCGGCGGGGATCACGACGACCGCGCTCTCGACGAGCCGGGGCAGCACGTTGACCATCGACATCCCCGCCACGACCACGCCAAGCACCTCGCGGGTCATCAGCGCCGGGTCGCCCTTGACGAGCACGCCCTCCACCGAGCGCATGACCCCGCGCACCGAGGGCGCGACGAGGAAGCGGTCCTCGGGCAGCGCCCACACCCGCACGTCGGCGCCGACGACGGCGCGCAGGGCGGCGACGACGGGCTCGAGCCGGTCGGGCTCGACGCGGTTGGCGACCACGGCGAACAGCTCGGCGCGAGCGGTGCGCAGCTCCGCGAGGCTCAGGGCGGCGATCTGCGCGATCTCCTCGGCGGTGCGCGGGGCGCTCACGCCGAGCTGATCGCCCTGCCCGGGCGCGGCGCGGCCGCCCACGACCAGCAGCACCGGTGCGCCGAGGTTCGCCGCGATGCGGGCGTTGTAGGCGAACTCGGCGGGGTTGCCGACGTCGGTGTAGTCGCTGCCGAGCACGACCACCGCGTCGCACCGCGCCTCGACGGCCTTGAACCGTTCGACGATGCGGGCCAGCGCGGCCTCCGGGTCGGCGTGCACCTCGTCGTAGCCGACGCCCACGCAGTCGTCGTAGTCGAGGCCGACACCGTGGTGGTCCAGCAGCAGCTGCAGCACGTAGTCCCGCTCGACGGTGGACCGCGCGATGGGCCGGAACACGCCGACGCGGGCGACCGCGTGGCTCAGCGCGTCGAGCACGCCCAGCGCGACGGTGGACTTGCCCGAGTGACCTTCCGCGGAGGTGATGAAGATGCTCTGCGCCACCCGCTCAGCCTATGCGGGGCCGGCGCGCGGGGCCAGGACGCCTCGGCGCCG
>JASGDW010000289.1:0-9891 GCA_047606965.1 Microbacterium sp. | reverse complement strand
CTGACCGCGCGCACCCTCGGCGCCGCGGCGCGCGCGATCTCGCCGCCGCGCTCGAGCAGCGCCGCGCCCGCCGCGCCGTAGGTGACCGCGACCCGAGGGGCGTCCGCGAGCTGCGGCAGCAGCGCGTACTCGCTCTCGTTCACGATCACGAGGTCCGCGCGGGCGATCACCGCCGCCGGCAGGGCCTGCGCTGGAGCGGCGTTGACCGCGAGGAAGCCGGGCACCGCCGCGGCGAGCGCCGTGACGGTCGACAGCGGGATCTCGAGCTGCGTCAGCACCGCCTCCGCCGCATCGAACCGCACCCCGCCGACGGCGACGTCGGCGTTCGCCCCCGGACACACGACGATCTGGTTCTCGCCCTCGGCGTCCACCGTGATCAACGCGGTGCCGGTCGGCGAGTCCCCGAGCCACACGCCGCCGGTGTCCACGCCCGCGTCCTGCAGGGTCTGGAGCATGCGGCGGCCGTCCTCGTCGTCGCCGACCGCCCCGACCATGCGCACCGTCGCGCCGAGCCGTGCGGCCGCGACGGCCTGGTTCGCGCCCTTGCCGCCGGCATCCCGGCGGAGCGCGCCGCCGAGCACCGTCTCGCCGGCGCCCGGCAACCGGGGCACGGATGCCGTCACATCGACGTTGATGCTGCCCACCACGCACAGCGGGCCCACAGTGGCTGTCACCGTCCCATTCTGCCCGGTCGTCGCCAGGGCGTGATCTGCCCGCAACACGGATCCCTCAGAATGGAGGGATGCCCGACCGCATCCCCGTCTACCTCGACTGCGACACCGGCGTCGACGACAGCCTCGCCCTCGCCTACCTGCTGGCCTCCCCCGCCGTCGAGCTGGTGGGCATCGGCACCGTCAGCGGCAACACGAGCGCGGCCCAGGCCGCGCGCAACACCCTCGACCTGCTCGCGCTGGCCGAGCGCGACGGCATCCCGGTCGCCGTCGGCGCCCACGACCACCTCGACCACGCCTACGGCGGCGGCGCGCCGCATGTGCACGGCGAGAACGGGATCGGGGGCGTCGCGCTGCCCCGGGCGAGCGCCGAGCCCGATCCGCGCACCGCCGCGCAGCTGCTGATCGACCTCTCGCAGGCCTACGCAGGGCGCCTGCACGTGCTCGCGATCGGGCCGCTGACCAACCTCGCCCATGCCCTCGCCGCGGACCCGGCGCTGCCCGGCCGCATCGACGCGGTCACCGTCATGGGCGGTGCCGCGCTCGTTCCCGGCAACATCAGCCCGGTGGCCGAGGCGAACGTGTACAACGACCCGCAGGCCGCCGCGGCGGTGCTGGCCGCCGACTGGGACATCACCGTGGCGCCGCTCGACGTCACCCTCGAGCACACGCTGAGCGAACAGCAGCGGCGGACGCTGCTGGCCGACGAGCGCCCGTTCGTGCGCGCGCTCGGCGGCATCCTCGACCACTACTTCGACTTCTACCTGCCGCTGTACGGACAGCGCGTGAGCGCCCTGCACGACCCGCTGGCCGCCGTGCTCGCGGCGGGCGCCTTCGCACCGACGCTCGCGCCGCGGGTTCCGGTCGTCGTCGACACCGGCACCGGCCCGGGCCGCGGGCAGACGATCGCCGACCTCCGGGGCCAGCGGCTCGGCCCGCGCGACCACGACGGCGTGCGCATCCGGGTCGTGCTCGCCCTCGACGAGCCCGTCGCGGAGCATCTGGTCGAGGTGATCCTCGCCGGCGCCTGAGGATCGGCGTCCTGAGCCACGCCGCCGGGCCAGCTCCCGCCCGCACCGCCCACGCTCCACCCTGCGGCACAAGACGCAAGACGGATCGCGTCGATGCCGGCGACACGCCGCGACGCACGGCGAGAGAGCCGGAACGTCCTGCGTCTCGCTCCGTGAAGCGAACGGATGGGAGCGGGCGGAGGGCTCGGACGACGCGGCCGGGTCAGGACGTGGGGCAGATCGCGAGCGCGGCGATGCTGTCGCTCATCTGCTGCGCGGTCCAGGGCAGCCCGGCGTCCGGCGCCGTCTCGCCGCTCGCGGCAGGCGCCTTGGAGGCGATGGCCGCCAGCTGCCACGCGAGGTAGGCGGCGATCTTCTCGGATGCGGCGGAGTCGTTGAGCACGACCGCGACCGTCAGGCCGGTGTCGGGGTCGGTGAACGACGCGGTCATGTATCCGGGGATCGACCCGTACTGGCCGATGAGGGAGCCCGCCTGGTAGGCGCCCCCGGCCGCGGTGAACCACGACGGCTGGTCCGAGCCGACGCTCAGCAACTCATCGAAGCGCCCGGAGTCGTCGGAGACGAGGGCGCCCGTCGCGAGGGCCTGGGTGTAGGTGGCCAGGTCTTCGATCGTCGAGACGACGCCGGAGTCGGTCGAGCCCATGCTCGCCGAGAGCACCGTGAAGTCCGTCGGCGCGTCGCACTGCAGGGTGCCGTCGGCGCCCGTCTGCGCAACGGTGCCGGTCAACACCGGGTCGCCGGCGGCAGCCGCCTCGTCGCCGGGCAGCGAGGTGCCGTCCAGGCCCAGCGGCTCGAAGACGTCATCGGCGAGCAGCTCGGACGACGACGTGCCGGTCGCCTTCTCCAGCGCGAGCCCCAGCAGCACGTATCCGGCGTCGGAGTCGCTCCACGTCGTGCCGGTGAGAGAGGAGTCCATCGAGCCGATGCCGTAGGCGACCAGCTCGTTGGGGTTCCACGCCCGGTCGGGGGTGTTCAGGAACGCGCTGAGCAGGCTGGCGCGATACGAGCCCAGCCCGCTCGTGCCGTCGCACAGATCGCCCAACGTGACGTCGGCGGACAGGCTGGCGACGCTGCCGACGTAGTCGACCACCGGGTCGTCCAGCGAGACCGTGCCGGCCTCGACGGTCTCGTACAGCACATCGCAGATCATCGCGCGGGTGATCGTCGTGGCGCGGAACGTGTCGTCGACGGATGCGTCGCCCACCGCGCCGACCCATTCGCCGCTCCACGGCGCCCAGACCCCGACGATCGCGCCGGTCGAGCCGGTCGCGGCCATCGCGAACTCCACCGCCGCCTCCAGCTGCGACTGCGTGTCGTCGGCGAAGGCGGCGTCCACCTGCGTGGGCAGGTCGATGTCGACGTCTGCGTGTCCGGAGCAGGCCGTCATCGCAGCCATGACCATCACCGCGCCGGTCACCGCCGCGAAGGTGCGGCGCACCGCGGAGCGTATCGGCATTGTCACCCCCGGCTCATCGTGCTCCAGCATTCAAACACACGCAGATCAGAGTGCCGTCACGACGCCGGCCCCTACCCTGGATTCCATGGCACACACCTTCGACGACGAGGCCCTCGCGGGGGTCCTCCGGCACATGAACGCCGATCACGCCGACGACAACCTGCTCATCGCCCGTGCGTTCGGCACCGTGCCCGAGCCGAGCGCGGCACGGATGGCGGGCTTCGACGGCGACGGCGGCGACTGGGTCGTCGCACGGGCCGACGGCGGCGAGGAACCGCTGCGGGTGCCGTGGCCGGGCGGCCCGATCACCGAGCGCGGCGAGGTCCGCCGCGAGATCGTGGCGCTCTACGACGCCGCCTGCGCACGCCTGGGTGCCCCGCCCAGAGCCCGCTCATGATCGTCTGAGACGATTCCTATTTAGGTTCTGCTTAGCTGAAGCTATAGTGGTCGGCATGACCGATCCGATCCCGTTCTCCACCGCTCTGCGTGAGCGCTCCGCGGGCGCGCACTCCGGCAGCGAAGGCGCCGGATTCATGTCCGACCTGATCAAGGGCGAGGGCACCCGCGAGGACTACGTGGCCCTCGTCGCACAGCACTGGTTCATCTACGGCGCGCTGGAGGCGGCGGCCGAGCGCATGAAGGCCGACCCGGTGGCATCCGTGTTCATCACCGACCGTCTGACCCGCCTGCCCGCCCTCGAGGCCGATCTCGAGTTCCTCCTCGGGCCGGACTGGCGGGAGCGCATCACCCCGCTGCCGACCACGCAGCGCTACGTGGAGCGCATCGACCGGGTCGGCGCGACGTGGCCGGGCGGGTTCATCGCCCACCACTACACCCGTTATCTCGGCGACCTGTCGGGCGGCCAGTTCATCGGCAGACTGATGGCCCGCCGCTTCGGCTTCGACACGAACGGCATCGGGTTCTACCTGTTCGCCGACATCGCCGACCCGAAGGAGTTCAAGGAGGTCTACCGCGAACAGCTGGACGCGGCCCCCTGGGACGAGGCCGAGAAGGAGCGGGTGATCGACGAGGTCCTCCTCGCCTACCGTTTCAACACCGAGCTGTTCGAGGATCTGGCGCGGGCGAAGGCCCGGGCCATCGCCTGACGGGGCCGACCGCCCCCTCTGCGAGCCAGCTCCCGGTCCAGGCGACCGGAATACCGGCCCATACGGGGTCAGGATGCGGCGCGCGCCGCGCGCATGAACCGCTGCACATCGGCATCCACCCGCACATCGGACGGCCGCAGCGGCCGGGTCAGGTAGAGCCCGTCGAGACGGGTGAGCCGCGAGAGCGCGACGTAGGCCTGGCCGGCGGCGAACGCGCCGGTGCCGAGATCGACGACCGCCCGGTCGTAGGTCTTGCCCTGCGACTTGTGGATCGTCACCGCCCACGCCAACCGCAACGGGAACTGCGTGAACTCCGCCACGATGTCGCGGCTGATCGCGCGGGTCGCCGGATCGTAGGCGTAGCGGAACCTCTCCCACACCGCCGGCTCGACATCGTGCGCGACCCCGTCAACCTCGACGCGCACGGTGCCGCCGGAGATGCGGGTCACGAGGCCGATCGTGCCGTTCACCCAGCGCGGGCCCTCGCCGTAGGGCTGCACGTCGTTGCGCAGGAACATCACCTGGGCGCCCACCTTCAGCTGCAGCTCGCGGTCGGCCGGGTAGGCCGCCTCGCCGCGCCCGAAGTCGCCGTTGATCTCGGCGACCGCGGTCTGCGACCTCCCCGAGAGGGCGTCCAGATGGCGACGGTTGATGGCGCTGACCGCGTCGTTGCGGGTCGCGAGGGTGATGATCGGCGTCTCGCCCGGCTCGGGCTCGGGCGGACGCCGCGCACCGGCGTCGTTGAGGATCTTCGCCATCTCGGCGGTCACCTGACCGTGCCGCACCGCGTTCAGCAGCGCCTTGAAGCCGTCGTCGGACTGGCGGTGGATCTGCCGCAGCTCCGCGATGCGCAGCTGCGCGCCGTGCCGCCCCAGATCGATGAGGCCCTCGCCGCCCGCCTCCCCGGCCCACACGTGCGCGTCGAAGAACCACGACGAACGGTAGTGGTCGCGCATGTACCGCGCCTCCTCGCCGCGCGGCGGCACCGGCGCGAGCTGATACGGGTCGCCGAACATCACGACCTGGACGCCCCCGAAGGGCTCCGCCCGCCTGCCCCGTGCCTGCCGCAGCGCCCGGTCCATGCCGTCCATGAGGTCGGCGGAGACCATCGACACCTCGTCGATCACGAGCGTGTCGATCGCGTTGAGCAGCTTGCGGGTCGCGTCGTTCTGCTCCAGCTCGGTGCCCGCGATCAGCCCGATCGGCAGCCGGAACAGCGAATGGATGGTCTGTCCCTCGACGTTCAGGGCGGCCACCCCGGTGGGGGCGCACACGGCGATCTGCTTCTGCGTGTTCCAGGCGAGGTGCTGCAGCAGCGTCGACTTGCCGGTTCCGGCGCGACCCGTGACGAACACGTGCTCGCGGGTGTCCTCGATCAGCCGGAACAGGGCCTCCTGCTCCGCCGACAACCCGATCGCGTCCATCCGCTCCATGCTAGGCGGCGGCTTCCTAGACTGGCGGTGTGGGTGGGCGAACGGGGGAGAGCGCGCGCCTGCGACGCGACCTCGTGACGCTGGCGCTGATCGGCGTGCTGCTGATCGCCGCGCTCGCCGCCGGCGGGGCGAGCGTCTACCGCAGCTTCTACAGCCCGGCCGCGTTCGTGATGCGGTATCTGACGCTGCTCGCCCACGGCGACGCCGCGGACGCGCTGGCGCTGCCCGGCGTCGCCCTCGACGCGGACGGCCTGGCGGCGGCGGGGCTGCCGGCCACGGCGTCCGATGCGATGCTGCGCCAGGCGGCGCTCGGATCGCTCGACGACCTGCGCGTGACCGGGGAGCAGCCCTCCGGAGCGGACACGATCGTCTCGGTCTCGTTCACCGCGGGCGAGCTGCCCGGCGCCATGAGCTTCATCGTCGCGCCGGACGGCGTCGCCGGCATCGCTCCGACGTGGCGCTTCGCGCAGAGCCCGCTCGCGGTGATCGACGTCACGGTCACGGGCTCGATGGCCTTCGACGTCAACGGTTTCCAGGTCGACAAGCGGCAGGTGTCGGCGGACGGCGCGGACGCCGACCCGGACGCCTCCGTCCCGCTCGTCGTCTTCGCGCCCGGCGCCTACGCGATCGGCGTGGACACCTCGATCTCGGCGACCGAGGGGACGGTCGTGCTCGCGGACGCGCCGCGCACGAGCACCCCGGTGACGATCGAGGCGCAGGCCACCGCGGAGTTCACGGCCCTCGTGCAGCAGCAGGTCGAGGACTTCCTCACGGCCTGCGCGACCCAGCAGGTGCTCCTGCCGACCGGGTGCCCTTTCGGGTTCGCGGTCGAGAACCGGGTGCAGGAGCTGCCGCGGTGGTCCATCGTGCAGCAGCCGCAGATCGCCCTCGTCCCCGACGGCGGCGGGCTGCGCATCGTCGCCGCCGCCGCGGTCGCGCACATCGACGTCGGGATCGTCTCGCTCTACGACGGCGTGTTCAGCGAGGTGTCCCAGGACGTGCCGTTCACCGTCGACGGCACCATCTCGATCGCCGCCGACGGGTCGGCCTCGATCCTGGTCGGCGGCACGAGCGACCTCTGAGGGATGCCGGCGTCAGCGGCCCCGCGCCGCGTCGTCCCTCGCGAGCTCGGCCAGCCGTGCGTTGTAGGCCTCGAGCTCGGCGTCGCCGGTGCGGTCGGCGTGCCGGTCGCGACGGCGCTGGACCCGCTCGTCGTCGCGGCTCCACTGGATCGCCACGGTGATGCCCAGGATCAGACTCGGGATCTCGCCGATCGCCCAGGCGAGGCCGCCGCCGACGTACTGGTCCTCCAGCGGCGTGGCGCCCCAGGTTCGGCCCATCGAGCCGTACCACTCGGCGACGAACAGGCCGGTCTGCATCATGATCGCGATGCCGAAGAACGCGTGCATCGCGATGACCGCGACCAGCGTCATGAGCCGGATCGGGTAGGGGAACCGGAACGGCACCGGGTCGATGCCGATCAGCGACAGCACGAACAGGTAGCCCGTGACGAGGAAGTGCACGGTCATCCACTCGTGCCCGAGGTGGTCGTACAGGGACCACCGGAACAGGTCCGAGTAGTAGAACAGCCACAGCGATCCGACGAACATCGCCGCCGCGAACAGGGGATGGGTGACGACCTTCGCGAACGGCGAGTGCACCGCCCACAGGATCCACTCCCGGCCGCCGCGCGAGCCGTCGTCGCGCTTGCGGATCGCGCGCAGGGCGAGGGTGATCGGCGCGGCCGGCACCAGCAGCAGCGGTATCCCCATCGTCAGCAGCATGTGCCCCAGCATGTGCACGCTGAATAGATAGTCGGCGTAGGCGTTGACGGGTCCGCAGGTGACCCACAGCAGCAGGAGCATGCCCAGCACCCACAGCACGGTGCGATACACCGGCCACGCGTCGCCCCGGCGTCGCAGCCGCCACACGCCGGCGAGGTAGAAGAACAGCCCGAAGCCGACGACGAAGGCCCACAACAGGTCGACGTCCCACTCGGTGAGCCAGCGCAGCGGCGTCAGCTCGGGCGGCACCGGCGAGTTCGTGAGGGCGACTGCGGGGTCGCTGACGTCCTCGGTGGTCGTCGCCGGCGGTGAGGTGCGCGCCAGGGCCACGGCGGCGCCGCTCGCGAGACCCATGAGCGCAAGCTCGAGCACGACGAGTCTCCAGAAGCGGCGGCCCGCGGCGTCCTGCGTCGCCATGGACCGGACGAGCCGGGCACGGTACCAGGCGCCGAGGCAGCCGAGCGCGATCAACGCCACGACCTTCGCCAGCAGGATGCCGCCGTAGGCGCTGAACAGGTTGTCCCAGCTCACCACGCCGATCGCGGCGCGCACCGTGCCGCTGATCGCGACGACGATGAACGCGACCAGCGCGATGGACGAGTACCGCATCGTCGCTGCGGCGATCTCGGGGCGGCTCAGCCGCGGCCGCACGAGGGCCATCAGCAGCAGGCCGCCGAGCCAGACCGAGGCGGCGACGATGTGGAGCACCAGCGACGTCGTCGCGACGGCGTGGCTCGACAGATCGCCGGAGTGCCCCTGCGTGCCCATCGGCGCGAGGCTCGCGAGCGCGAGGATCGCCACCAGCAGCGTCGCGGTCCACGACCGGACGGCGAAGATCAGCACGGTGAGCACCGCGCCGGCGAGCGTCGTTATCAGCCAGGTGCGACCGAGCTCGGTCTCGACGAGGAACCGCCCCAGCTGCTCGCCGAACACGTCGTCGACGCTGGGGGTCGCATTGAAGGCATTGACGAAGGTCAGGAAGCCCGTGACGGCGGAGGCGAGGGTGAACACGCCGGCGGCGGCCGAGGCGAGGTCCAGCGCGAACTCGAACGCGCGCGTGCCCTGCGTCAGGGCGAACAGCGCGGTCACGAGCGCGCCCGCCATCGCCGCGGCCGACAGGTCGACGACGAGGGTGGCGGCGGGAAGCCCCCAGCGGACGACCGGGCCGGCATCGCCGATGGCCAGCGGGGCGGCGCCTCCGCCGTAGCACAGCGCGACGATCATCGCCACGACCGCCGTCAGCGCGAGGACCGCGGGCCCGGCGAGGCGCAGCGTCCGGGACGACTCCGCTCCCCCGCCGCGCGGCGCGTCCGCGCCCGGCGCGGAAGAGGGGGAGTCCACCGGAACAGCCTACGCGGGCATACGGGAGGGGGATGCCGCCGTGGCATCCCCCTCCCGGTGCGGCGGCGTCCTACTTGACGGCGGCCTTCAGCTTCGAGCCGGCGGTCACCTTGACGCGCTTGCCCGCGGCGATCTTGATCTCCTCGCCGGTCTGCGGGTTGCGGCCGGTGCGCGCAGCGGTGGCGACCTGCTCGAAGGCGATCCAGCCGGGGATCGAGACCTTGCTGCCCTTGGCGACGCTCTCTGCGACCGTGGCGAACAGCGCGTCGAGCACACCCGACACGGCGGACTGGCTCTGACCCGTGGCGCTGGCGATGCTCGCGACGAGCTCGGTCTTGGTGATGGACTTGTCGGCCATGTGGATTGTCCTCCAGGCGGCGGATGCCGCCTCTTGTTGACTTCGATCCGGAAGCCCCGCTCCCGGTTGGTCGATCGACCGCGCTCGAATATACCGGCGTTCCCCGTGTTTCCGCGGATTTTCGCGGTTTTCGTCGCCGGTGTGACGGTGTGTCACCGCCTTCCGGCGCCTCATCCGTCACCACTGTGACGGATGTGGTCGCTGTGACGCGCCCTCCGCAGACGCCGAGACCGGTCCCGGGCGTCGAAACAGCGTGGGGATCCCACGGTCTCGGCGCCCGGAACCGGTCTCGGCGCGATGGCTGCGGCGGTCAGCTCACCAGCTGGACTTGGTCACGCCCGGCAGCTCGCCGCGGTGGGCCATGTCGCGGAAGCGGACACGCGAGATGCCGAACTTCGTCAGCACGCCACGGGGGCGGCCGTCGATGACGTCGCGCGAGCGCAGGCGCACCGGCGAGGCGTTGCGGGGCAGCTTCTGCAGGCCGACGCGGGCGGCCTCACGCTGCTCGTCGGTGGCGGCCGGGTCGACGAGCTGCTTCTTCAGCTCGGCGCGCTTGGCGGCGTAGCGCTCCACGACCACCTTGCGCTGCGCGTTGCGAGCGATCTTGCTCTTCTTGGCCATAGGTCAGCGCTCCTCTCGGAATTCGACGTGCTTGCGGATCACCGGGTCGTACTTCTTGAGCACGATGCGGTCGGGGTTGTTGCGGCGGTT
>JASGDW010000288.1:0-11028 GCA_047606965.1 Microbacterium sp. | reverse complement strand
TACCTGACCCCGTGGGAGCTCGGCTACGGCTCCTTCGTGAAGTTCGACCACGACTTCATCGGCCGCGACGCCCTGGAGAAGATCGACCCCGCCACCCAGCGACGCAAGGTCACCCTCGCCTGGGACGACGGGGACCTCACCAGGATCCTCGCGAGCGTGCTGGAGCGCGAAGGCCCCGGTTACCAGTTCTTCGACCTGCCCAACGCGAACTACGGCTCGTCGAACTACGACGCCGTGATCGACGCGGACGACCAGGTCGTGGGGCTCTCGCTGTTCACCGGTGTCACCGCGAACGAGAGGCGCGGTCTGTCGCTGGCGACGGTGGACGCCGACGTGCCCATCGGCGCCGAGGTGCGCGTGGTGTGGGGGGAGCCGGACGGGGGCTCGGGCAAGACGACGGTCGAGCCGCACGAGCAGATCGCCGTGCGCGCCGTGGTCAGCCCTGTGCCCTACGCCGAGACCGCGCGCACGGAGTACCACGGCGGCTGGCGCACTGCGGCGCGGTAGCGGGAAGGAGCTTCGGCGAGTCCTGCCCCGCCCGGCGGGAGCGCGATCCGATCGCGGCCGGCCGGATCGTCAGGGTAGCGCGTCGCCGTGGATCACCTGGAACCTGCCGGAGGAGCCGCGAACGGCACGGGCCACCACGTCGAACAGCCAGTCGAGGGCGGCGGCGTGCTGCGTCGTGGACCTCCGGTACAGCCGCACCTCGACGGGTGGCATCTCGAACGGCAGCGCACGCACCACGAGCGGCCAGCTGTGCGCCCAGCCCTCGGCGATCGTGTCGGGCATGGTCGCCACCAGCTCGTGGTCGTCCGCGAGCAGCGGCGGCAGCGAGGCGAACTGCTGGAGCGTGACGCGGGGCTCGATCTCGATCCCGGCGCGCCGGCGTGCGGCATCCAGCGCCGGGCCGCCGGAGTCGCTCGCGACCACCGCGTGCGCGCTGGTCGCGTAGGCCTCCCGGCTGAGCTCCGCGTCGGCGAGCGGATGCCGCCGTGACATGACCGCGCCGTACGTCTGGGTCTTCAGCGACACCCGCTCGAACCCGCCGGGAACCGCGGAGGGCGTGATCGCCAGGTCCACCGTCCCCTGCCCGAGCCACTCGGGCAGGGCCTGCACGTCCATCGGCACGACCTCGATCCGCATGCGCGGGGCGCCCGCCCGGACGGCGGCGACGATCGCGGGCAGCCAGCCGATCTCGCCGAGCTCGGACAGCGCGAGGCGGAACAGGCGGTCCGAGCCGGCCGGGTCGAAGCGGTGCACGCTGTCGAGCGTGCGGTCCACCGCCGCGAGCGCGTCGCGGAACCCGGGGTAGACGGTGTTCGCGAGCGGCGTCGGGGTCATCGTGCGGCCGGACCTGGTGAAGAGCGGGTCGTCCAGTTCGGTGCGCAGCCGCGCCAGCGCCTGGCTCACCGCCGGCTGGGTCACGTAGAGCCGCGCCGCCGCCGCGGTGAGGCTGCGGGTCTCGGCGATCGCGACGAAGACCCGGATGAGGTTCAGGTCCATCGCGCGCAGGCATCGGCGCTCACGCCGCGGCCTGCGGCCCGGCCTCTTAGGCATCTTTGCGCTCCCATAAGCATTCATTATCCGGGCAGCACCCCTGTATAGACCGACCTTCCTACTCTGGGAGGAGAGACCGACATCGAACGAAGGAGTTCCCATGGCTCGATCCGCCGCCGAGGCCGTCGCCCAGGCCGGAGGCCCCGTCGCCCTGCTCCGCGACGCGCAGGCCCGGCCGACCATCTTCCCGGTCACGCCGGAGTTCACGAACTGGCGCTCGGAGCAGCGATCCTGGTCCGAGACGGTCGCCCTGCTCGACCAGTCGCACCACATGACCGATCTGTTCATCTCGGGACCCGACGCGCTGCGGCTGCTGCGCGACACGGGCGTCAACAGCTTCGCGAGCTTCCCGGTGGACGCGGCCAAGCAGTTCGTCGCGGTCAACGACGAGGGCTACCTCATCGGCGACGCCATCCTGTTCCATCTCGAGGAGGACCTGTACGACCTCGTCGGCTGGTACATGGTGCTCGACTGGGTGCAGTTCATCGGCGAGACCGGCGACTACGACGTGGTCTTCGAGCGGGACTGGAACTCCCTGCTGCGCGAGCCGGGTCTCGACCCGAAGCTCTACCGCTACGAGCTGCAGGGCCCGAACGCGCTCGCTCTGGTCGAGAAGCTCATCGGCGGGCCGGTGCCGCCCACGAAGTTCTTCGGGATGACCCGGTTCGAGATCGCCGGCGTCCCGGTGCGCTCGCTGCGGCACGGGATGGCGGGTCAGCCGGGCTTCGAGCTGTTCGGGCCGTGGGAGGACGGCGAGCTGGTGCGGGCCGCCATCCTCGAGGCGGGTGAGGAGTTCGGCCTGGTGCGGGTGGGCTCACGCGCCTACTCCTCGGCGAACCTCGAGTCGGCGTGGGTGCCCTCGCCCCTGCCGGCGATCTTCACCGGGCGGCGCGCGGCGGCGTACCTCGAATGGCTGCCCGCGACGCGGCTGGGCTCGCTGGCTGGTAGCTTCGCCTCCGACGACATCGAGGACTACTACCTCACCCCCTACGACCTCGGCTACGGTCGCAGCGTCGCCTTCGACCACGACTTCATCGGGCGGGAGGCGTTGGAGCGCTTCGCCGCAGCCCCGCAGCGGCGCAAGGTGACGCTGGTGTGGGACGAGGAGGACCTCGCCGCGATCGTGGCCTCCTACGTCGGCGAGGGGCTGCCGGCGAAGTTCATCGAGTTCCCCAAGGCGCGCTACGGGGTCTACCAGGTGGACCGGGTGCACGTCGGTGGACAAGACGTGGGCGTCTCCCACGATGTGGGCTACATCACGGGGCTCCAGGCGTTCGTGTCGCTCGCGAGCGTCGATGAGGCGCATGCGGAGCCCGGGACGCGGGTCACCGTCGTGTGGGGGGAGTCCCCGAACTCCCGCAAGCCGGCCGTCGAGCCGCATCGTCAGGTCGAGGTGCGCGCGATAGTCGCCCCCGCGCCCTTCTCCGCCTTCGCGCGGGAGAACTACCGCAAGGGCTGACCGGCCGGCCGGCGCCCCGACTCCGCGAACGTGGACAGGCAGGCTCGTGCCCCGCTGCCGGGCACCCTCACGACGCCGGTGCGGAAGAAGCGGACGCGATCTGAGGGCGTGTTCGCGGCGTCCTGCAGCGACAGGGGAGCGTCTCTTCTCTCACAGGTCCCGGCCTCGCAGGCGCGCGGGCCAGATCCCCGCCTTGCCGGGGTTCAGGATGCCGTTGGGGTCGAGCGCGTCCTTGAGCCGCTCGTTGAGCCGTCGCTGGATGTTGTCGCCCCAGGAGTAGGTGGAGGCGATGAGGTCGGCGACGGCGTTGTGCCCGCGGTACTCGCCGTAGCCCTTCGCCGCGCCCTCCGTGATGAGGGTGCGGGTCAGCTCCAGCGTCTCGGCGCGCGCCCGCTCGTCGGTCGTGTCGAACAGCAGCAGGGCGATATGGTGCAGCTCGCGCAGGCCGATGACGAACTGCGCCGCGTAGTCCTTGTTGAACCGGTCGGAGGTGCGCTTGACGTCGAGGAACTGGCGGTAGGCGTCCTCGCCGTCCGGGGCGGAGATCGGCGAGAATCCGAGGTGGCCGCCGTTGGGCACCCAGTCCAGGATCGCGGCCTCGGCGGTCGTGGGCACGCCGGTGTTGATCTTGTGGCGGTCGTGCAGCGTGTGGGCACCGGGATCCGACTCGCTCAGCGGCCTGTCCTTCGTGGTGAAGAACCGGGCGCCGGGGATCTGCAGGAACGCATCCCGGATGATCCCGAGGTACTGCTCGACCACCGGTGGCGGCCCGTAGCAGGTGGCGTAGAAGTTCCAGTACCCGAGGTCGAGCTCGCGCTTCATCCGGTCGATGACGTCGTCGGGGATGGGTCCGTCGCCGCGGTACCAGTCCGCCCGTGTCGAGGTCTGCCCCGCATCCAGCAGGATGTTGCGCAGCACCGCGATGTTCTGCAGCGGCGCCATGTTGACGCGCAGCGGGAACATCGTGTCGATGATCGCGGGCAGGTCCTCCGCGTTCTCGAACGTGATGAGGAACGTCTCGGCGAAGGGCGCCGGTTGCATCAGCTGGATGCCCATCTTGGTGACGATCCCGAAGTTGGACTGCTCGAACAGACCGTCGATGTGCGGGCCGAATCCCGCCGGGTTGAGCTGCCAGGTGCTGGCGCCGCCGACGGGGAGGCCCCCGGAGCCGGTGCGCAGCACCTCCCCGTCCGGCAGCACGATCTCCAGGCCGCTGCGCCACGCCGCGTGGTTCCCGTAGGGCGTGTAGCCGACGCCGCGCTCCATCGCGTTGCCCACGACGCTGCCCCAGGCGAGGTCGGGGGCGTCGATCTGCAGGTTGTAGCCGTGCGCGGTGATGTGGGCGTGCAGGTCGGTGAAGGTGACGCCCGGCTCGAGCAGCGCGTAGCCGTACTTCTCATTCACCTCGAGGATGTGGTTCATCCGCTTCCCGAGGTGCACCACTACGGTGCCGCGGGTGCGGGGGGACGCGCCACCGTAGCCGAGGTTCTTGCCGGTCGAGATGGCGTGCAGCGGGATGAGGTAGCGGTTCGCCACGCGGACGATCTCCTGCACCTCCTCGGTGCTGCCGGGGAAGACGACCGCGCCCGGCGTGTAGGTGTCCTCGCCGGTGACCGGGAAGGCATCCCGGTACGGCGCGACGCCCTCGGGGTCGTCGACGACGTTCTCGTCGCCGAGGATGCGGCGGAACTCCGCCAGCGCGGCATCGAAGTCGGCCTCCTCGACGTCGGGAGGCAGCACCCGACGCACCTTCTCGGGGCTCTGTGACATGATCGGTCCTTACTCTGTCGGTGTGGTCGTGACGGGGGAGGCGCCCCGCGTCGGTGCGGGGCACGTGGTGGATGTCAGCGGTCGCCGTGCACGATGACGGGTTTCACGCAGCGTCCCTCGTGCATGTCGGACACGGCGCGCTCGATCTCGTCGAGGCGGTAGGTGCCGACCAGCCGGTCCAGGGGCAGGCGCCCGGCCTGCACCAGGCGGGCGAGCTCGGGCACCAGGCGCGCGGGGTCGGCGGCGCCCATGGTCACCCCGGTGAGCGTCTTGCCGGTGAGGACCCCCTGGATGTCGACGGGGATCTCGGTGCCGGGCGGGGGTGCGCCGCACACGGCGAGCGTGCCGTTCGTGCCCAGTGCGTCCAGGGCGGCACGGCCGACGCCGGGGTTTCCGGTCGTGTCGAACGCCCGGTCGAGCCCGGTGCCGCCGGTCGCCTCGCGGATCGCGTCGACCAGGTCCTCGTCGCGTCCGTCGAAGACGGCCGTCGCGCCCAGTTCGCGGGCCAGCTCGAGCCGGGCCGGGACGACGTCGACCGCGATCAGGGTGCGCACGCCCCGCAGCGCCGCGGCGATGACGGCCGACAGGCCCACGGCGCCCGTGCCGAACACGGCGACGGTGTCGTCCCGGCCGGGATCGAGCACGTTCCATATCGACCCGACCCCGGTGAGCACCCCGCAGCCGAGCGGGGCGAGCAGCTGCGGGTCGATGTCCGCGTCGATCTTGACGACGCTGCGCCGGTCGGCGATGGCGTACTCGGCGAACGACGACTGGCCGAAGAAGTGCGCGCCCAGCCGCTGTCCCGCCCGGTGCAGCGGCGTGGAGCCGTCCGACCGCGATCCCAGCCCGATGTTCAACGGATACCACTGCCGGCAATACGCGGGGCGGGCTGCGGTGCAGCGATCGCAGGCTCCGCACGAGGTGAAGCTGAGCACGACCCGGTCGCCGGCTTCGAGGTCGGTGACGGCCGAGCCGACCCGGGCGACGACGCCGGTTCCCTCGTGGCCGATCACGCCCGGACCGGGGAAGGGGATGCCGCCGAAGCGGACCCCGAGATCGGTGTGGCACAGGCCGGTGGCGGCGATGCGCACCAGGACCTCGTCGGGCCGAGGCTCGTCGACCTCGATCTCCTCGATGTGGAAGGGCTCGCCGCCGCCGGGCAGTACGGCGGCGCGTGCGGTGACGCTCATGGTCGCTCCGTCAGCCCGATGACGACCGATTTCACCCGCGAGTACGAGTTCAGCGCCTCCGGGCCGCTCTCACGCCCCCAGCCGGAGCCTTTCACGCCGCCGAAGGGCACGGCGGCGTCCAGCAGGCCCCAGCCGTTGACCCAGACGATGCCGGCCTGCAGCCGGGCGGAGACCCGGTGCGCGCGCGAGATGTCAGAGGTCTGCAGACCCGCGGCGAGCCCGTAGGGCGTGCCGTTGGCCAGCGCCACGGCCTCGTCCTCGGTCTCGAAGGGCTGCACGGTCAGGACGGGACCGAAGACCTCCTCCTGCACGATCGGCGCGTCCTGAGGGAGGTCGGCGAGCACGGTCGCGGCGTAGTAGTAGCCGCCGTCGAGCTCGATCCGCTCGCCGCCGGCGACCAGCCGTGCTCCGCCGGCGACCGCCTCGCGCACCGTCCGCTCGACGCGGTCGCGCTGGGCCGCGCTGACGAGCGGCCCGATGACCGTGCCCTCCTCCAGAGGCCGGCCGATCGGCACCTGCCCCACCGCCTGCTCGAGGATCTGCAGGACCGTCTCATACACCGGCCGCTCGACGAGCAGGCGGGGACCGGCCATGCAGAACTGCCCCGTGTTGAAGACGAAGGCGGTGATGACCGTGTTCACGGCGGCGTCGAGGTCGGCGTCGGCGAACAGGATGTCGGGGCCGTTGCCGCCGAGCTCGGCGGTGACCGGCTTGAGCAGCTCGCCGGCGGTGCGGGCGACCACGCGGCCGACGGCGGTGGACCCCGTGAACGCGACGGCGTCCACATCCGGGTGGCGCACGAGCGCGTCGCCCAGCTCGGGAGAGGGCCCGGTCACCAGGTTGTACACCCCGTCGGGCACCCCGGCGTCGGCGAGCACCCCGGCCAGCAGCTGCGCGCTCAGCGGGGTCTGCGGCGCCGGCTTGTGCACGACCGTGTTGCCGGCCGCCAGCGCCGGGGCGATCTTGGAGGTGGAGAGGATCAGCGGGAAGTTGAAGGGGCTGATCGCCGCGACCACGCCGTGGGGCTCGCGCCGCGTGTAGGCGTGCGCCGCCAGCGGCGTCTCGCGCACCGACCCGTCCAGGCTCTGAGCGAGGGCGCCGAAGTACTCGAGCTGGTCGGCGGAGTTCGGCACGTCGATGATCCGGGCGAACGTGATCGGCTTGCCGACGTCCAGGCTCTCGGCCCGTGCGAACTCCTCCGTCCGTTCCCGCAGCAGTTGCGCCGCCCGCAGCAGGACGCGCGAGCGCTCGCGCGCCGGCAGGCCCGACCACCGCCCGTCGTCGAACGCTTCGCGAGCGGCCGTGACCGCGTCGGCGACATCGGCCGTGGTCGCCGCGCCGGCCTCGCCGATGACGGTCGCGGTGGCCGGATCCTCGACGTCGTACCGTCCGCCCTCTCGGGGGGTGCGCCAGCCGCCGCCGATCCACAGCTCGGGTCGGGTGCGGGGCGAATGTGCATCGGGCATGGCCGTCTCCTCCTCGAGAGCCCAGGTGATTCGTGGTCCATGGTCGGACCGGGTGGATGGCGGGTCAACGCGCGTTCGCGAAATGGACAACCCTGGGAACTCGCCGCCCGAAGGCGCGCCGTCTCGAAGAATGCTTGTCAGGTCGTCTGAAAAGAGGAAAGGTGATGGGGGACCTCCAGGACTCGGAGATGGCGACGGAGCTGTGCACGGTGGCGGAACGAAGCGGTGCGACGACGGGCGCACGCGCGGTCAGTGTGACCACGCGCAACGTGGATCGCGCCCGGGCGGTGGGCGGGGCGGTGTACCACCCGCATGCCATCGCCGCCGGAAGCGGCTCCCCGCGGTTCGGCATGCGGCTGCGCGGCGTGTCCGCGGGCCCGATGACCACCGGAACGCTCGAGTATCTCTCGCCGGTGCGCGTCGTGGCCGCGCCCTTCGTCGACTGGTACCAGGTGAACCTGGCGCTCACTGGGGCGGTGCTCACGACCTACGGCGGCCGGGAGCTGGTCATGACGTCGCAGAGCGGCATCGTGCACGGCCCGGACGCCCCCTCGAGCCTGGAGGGGTGGCGTTCGCCGGCCCGGGTCCTCGGGCTGAAGGTCGCCCGGCGAGACCTGGAGCTCGCCCTCATGCATCTGACCGGACGCCGGATCGAGCGCGCGGTGGAGTTCAAGGGCGGCCTCGACGCGGGGCGCGGCGTCGGACTCCTGTGGACCGCGCTCGTGCGTCGGGCGAGCTGGTGGTCTTCCGGACCGGGACGGGACGACGATCCGATCGGCGACTCTCTGCGGGCGGCGATCCTCGCCGCCCTGCTCCACGCCGCGCCGCACGAGTTCTCGCGCGACCTCGAGCCGGAACGGCGCGGCGGCGTGGCGGCCGCGCATCTGGCCCTGGCGTTCATGCACGGCCGCGTCGGCGCGGTGACGGTGGGCGAGGCCGCCGCCCGCTCGCACATCGGGGTGCGCGCGCTGGAGAAGCGGTTCCTCCTGGAATGGGGGTCGACTCCGGCCGCGATGCTGACCGAGATCCGGCTGCAGTACGCCCGCCGCGAGCTCGAGGAGGGGCGGGCGTCCGCGAGCATCGCCGAGGTCGCGACCAGATGGGGGTTCGGCCACCCGGGGCGCTTCGCCTCGCGCTACGCCGAACGGTTCGGCGAGACCCCCTCGCGCACCCGCGCGTTCGCCCGCCGGCACCCGGCGGCCTGACAGGCGGGAGCACGGCCGTGGCAGGAGGGGGAGGCGCGGCTCAGCCCGGCGTGCCTCTGTGGGCGCCGTCCATCGTCCGCCGCGCGCGGCGCAGGTACGCGGCGAACGCCGCCCGCTCGGCGGGCTCGAACTCCTCGAGCAGGGCGTCCTCGATGGCGGCGACGCGCGGTGAGAGGTCGTCGATCGCTCGCGCCCCGGCGTCGGTCAGGTGCAGGAGGATGCGGCGCCCGTGCTCGGGATCCCGCTCGCGCCGCACCATGCCGGCGTCGATCAGGGGGTCCATCGTCGTGGCCATCGTCTGCGCCCGCACGAACGATCGGCGGGCCAGCTCGGAGCTCGTGATCCCCGGTCGCCGTCGAAGGACGGTCAGAGCGGTGTATTGGGCCACGGTCATGCCGGCCGCCGCGCAGGCGGCCACGAGGCGGGGACGGAGGGCGAGCTCCAGCTGCTTGATGACGTACACGAAGCCGCCGGGAGCCTCCTCCATCGCGATCCTCCCCGCCGGCGGCCCCGTGCCGATCTAGCGAGGGTAGCGCAGGCGCTTATTTTCAGTTAGACTGACATATGCATGAGCGAAGGAGCTTCATGACCGAGAACGCGTTGCGTGTGAGCGTCGACCGGCTGTCCGGCATCGAGGGCACCGCCTTCGGGCCGTCCTCCTGGCGGGAGGTGCCGCAGGAGAGCGTGGACCTGTTCGCCCGGGTCACGGGAGACCACAACCCGATCCACCTCGACGCGGACTTCGCCGCGCAGACGCCGTTCGGCACGCGGATCGTGCACGGGCTGTTGACGCTCGGCCTCGTGGTCCCGCTCATGGCCGAGGTGTTCGAGGTGACCGGTGCGAGCATGGGGGTCAACTACGGCCTCAACCGCGTGCGGTTCCCCGCGCCGGTGCCGGTCGGCTCCCGCATCCGTGTACGCGGCGAGGTCGCAAGCGTCACGGCGGTGACCGGCGGCTGGCAGCTCGAGGTGCCCGTCGTCTTCGAGCTCGAGGGCGGTGGCAAGCCGGCGTGCGTGGCCGAGCTGGTGCTGAGGTACTACGCATGAGCGCCGGCATCCGACTCGACGGCAAGGTCGCGATCGTGACCGGCGCCGGTCGCAGTCTCGGCCGTTCCTATGCGCTGGCCCTCGGCGCGGCGGGCGCGGCGGTCGTCGTCAACGACGTCGACGCCGGGACCGCCGAGCGGACGGTCGCCGACATCGCAGGTGCCGGCGGCCGGGCGGTCCCCGTCATCGGGCCGGTCGGGCCGACCGAGACCGCGGACGCGCTCGTGGCGGCGGCCGTCGACTCCTTCGGCCGGCTCGACGTGTTGGTGGCCAACGCCGGCGTCCTGCGCGACCGCGTGCTCTGGAAGATGGGCGACGACGACTTCGACCAGGTGCTGGAGACGCATCTGCGCGGCTCCTTCACGACCGGCCGCGCCGCCGCGGTGCGACTGCGCGAACAGGGCGAGGGCGGTCGCATCGTGCTCATCGGCTCCCCCGCGGGACAGTACGGGAGCTTCGGCCAGACCAACTACGCCGCCGCCAAGGCGGGGCTCGTGGCGATGGCACGCACCTGGTCGCTCGAGCTCGCCCGGGCGGGCATCACCGCCAACGCGGTCATCCCCACGGCGCTTTCGCCCATGACCGCCACGATCCCGGCCTACGCGCAGGTGTACGAGGACTACCTCGCGACCGGCGACATCCCGGCCGGGTACCGACGCGATCACGCGCTCGGCACCCCCGAGGACGTCGCCGCCCTCATCGTGTGGCTCGCCTCGGACGCCTCCTCCGGCGTCACCGGCCAGGCCATAGGCATCGGCGGCGACCGTCTGACGCTGTACGCCCACCCGGCCGTGCTGCGCACACTCGATCGCGACGGCGGGTGGTCCGCGGACGAGATCGACGCCGCCTGGCGCGGCGAGCTGGCCGCCCTCGCGCAGCGCTCCGGACCGCCCGACCCCGGGGATTAGCCGTGCGCGCCCGCTATTCCGACCTCTGGCAGGCCGTCGCGCGTGCGGCGCCCGACCGCGACGCCCTGATCTCCGCCGACGGCCGAGAGTGGACCTACGCCGGCTTCGCGGCCGAGGCCGGCGCGCTCGCGGCCACCCTTCGCGCGCGCGGCATCGGTGCCGGCGACCGGGTGGCGCTGCTCCTGCACAACCGGCCGGAGTTCCTCATCGCCTTCTTCGCGGCGCTCGCCATCGGCGCCGTGCCGGTGCCGATGAACTACCGGTTCCGGGCGGCGGAGCTGGCCGAGCTCCTCGACGACTCGGATGCGGCTGCCATCGTCTTCGCGACCTCCGCCGCCGCGACGGTCGCCGCCGCGTCCGCCGCCGCGGCGCGAGCCCCGTTCGCGGTCCACGTGCCCGACGACACCGCGGCGGCGCCCGGCGTCC
>JASGDW010000287.1:0-10569 GCA_047606965.1 Microbacterium sp. | reverse complement strand
GTCCGCGCCCACGCACCGGGCTTTCGTGCCAGCTGGATTGCCCCGCGCCCTGCGGGAGTTCCGGGTCAGGACGCCGTGACGGCGTCCGGGGTGCGGATGAGGTCGTCGCCGCGCCCGTAGGCGACCGGGTGCCCCGCCTTGAGCACGAGCAGGTCGGCGCCGAACGTCGCCGGCGCCTCGGGGTCGTTGGTCACCAGCAGCAGCGAGGTGCCGGTCGCCCGACGACGCGCCAGCGCCTCGCGGACGAGCCGGCGCGACTCCACGTCGAGGTTCGCGAACGGCTCGTCCCCGACGATCAGCCGGGGATCGAGCATCAGCGCGCGCGCGATCGCGACGCGCTGGCGCATGCCGGCGCTCAGCTCGTACGGGAACCGGCTCGCCAGGCCCAGAGGCAGCCCCAGCTCGTCCAGGAGACCGGCGACCTTCAGCGCGACCGCACGTCCGTTGGGGCGGCGGACACGCCCCGTGAACGGCTCGGCGATGATCTCGCTGGCGCTCAGCCGCGGCGGCAGATCGGCGCCGTCGGTCTGACCGATGTAGCCGGCGTAGACGCCGAGGCTGCGCACCCTGCGCCCGCCCCGGCGCACCGACACCCCCTCCACCGTGGCCTGACCGCCGTCGACGTGGACGCCGGTGCCGGCGCGGCCGGCGAGCACGGCCGCGAGCGTGGTCTTGCCCGACCCGGTCGCGCCCGCGATCACGAGCGCGGCGCGCCGCTCCAGCCTGATCGACACGCCGTCGATCAGGCGCCGCCGGTCGGCGTCCGCGATCGACAGGTCGTCGCAGACGATGCTCGCAACCTCACCCGTAGCCATGTGGACATCCTGCCCTGCGCAGTGCGCAGGGCGCTACACCTCACCGGAGAGCTGCTGGCGCAGCGCGTCCAGCTCGCGCATGCGCACCCGCACCGCGCGCCCCTCCTCGGAGTCCGCCGGGACGCGCTGGAGAGCGCCCAGCAGCTCACGCTTCTCGCGGTCGACGGCGCGCAGCCGGAGCCGCTGGGCGAGATCGGCGGTGGCCACGACCGCCGCGTCGTCGCTCGCGGCCGGGAACGCGGAGGTCAACAGCTCCGCCGCGAGGGTGCGGTACGGCTCACGCACCGTCTCGACGGCGGCGACGGCCCAGCCGGGGCGGGTGTGGTCGGGGGCGGCCGCGACGGCGGCACGCACGGCCTCCAGCGCGGGATGCCGGAAGGTCTCGCTCAGCGCGGCGCGCAGCAGGTCCTGGTCGATGCGGTGACCGTACTGCAGGAAGCCCTGCACCGCGTCGCGTTCGAGCGTCACCTCGGGAGAGCGGGGCAGGCTCGCGATCGTGACGGCGACGGTCGGCGCCGCGGCCGCCTCGGGAGCCGGCTCCGTGCGGCCGGACGTCGCCCCGCCGGACGCCGCCGCCTCGCGGCGCACTGCGCGCTCGACCTCGCGGCGCACCTCCGCGAGGTCCTCCCCCAGCCTCCTCGCCAGCAGATGCTCGTAGCGATGACGCAGCGGGGCGTCGCGGACGTCGGCCAACAACGGCGCGGCCAGCTGCAGCCCGCGCAGCCGCCCTTCGACGGTGCCGAGGTCGAGTCCCCCCAGCCGCTGGTCGATCATGAACTCGAACATCGGCGCCTTCGCCTCGATCATCGCGGTCACCGCGGCGTCACCGCGGGCCAGCCGCAGATCGCACGGGTCAAGCCCCTCCGGACCGACGGCGACGAAGCTGCTCGCGTTGAGGGTGCGCGCCTCCGTGAAGGCGCGCACCGCCGCCTTCTGGCCCGCGGCGTCCGGGTCGAAGGTGAACACGATCTCGGCCGCCGCGTTCTCGCCCAGGATGCGGCGCAGCACCGTGATGTGCTCCGCGCCGAACGCCGTCCCGCAGGTCGCCACCGCCGTGGTGACGCCCGCGAGATGGCAGGCCATGACGTCGGTGTAGCCCTCGACGACGACGACCCGTGGCGGGTCGCCCCGCGCGATGTCGCGCTTGGCCAGGTCGAGCCCGTAGAGCACCTGCGCCTTCTTGTAGATCGGCGTCTCGGGCGTGTTGAGGTATTTCGGACCCTGGTCGTCGTCGTGCAGGCGTCTGGCCCCGAACCCGATGACCTGCCCGGTGACGTCCCGGATGGGCCAGATCACGCGGCCGCGGAACCGGTCGTAGGCGCCGCGCTGGCCCTGCGAGAGCAGGCCCGCCGTGGTCAGCTCCTCGCGCGTGAAGCCCTTCGCCGTCAGCGCGTCGAGCAGTACCGACCAGCCCCTCGGCGCGTAGCCGACCCCGAAATGGGCCGCCGCCCCGGCGTCGAAGCCGCGCCCGCCCAGGAACCGGCGCGCGATCTCCGCCTCGGGCGTCAGCAGCTGTGCGCGGTAGAGCTCCGCCGCGGCGGCGTTGGCCTCGTACAAGCGGGCGCGACCGGATCTCTCACGCGCGACGCCGCCCTCCTCCATGTGCAGCGTGACACCGGCCCGCGCGGCGAGACGCTCGACCGCCTCCGCGAACGACAGATGGTCCATCCGCTGCAGGAAGGTGTACACGTCGCCCGACTCGCCGCAGCCGAAGCAGTGGTAGAAGCCGACCTGCGGGCGCACGTGGAAGCTGGGGCTGCGCTCGTCGTGGAACGGGCACAGGCCCTTCAACGAGCCGACGCCGGCGGGTTTGAGGGCGACCCGCTCGCCGACGATGTCGGCGATGTTGGTGCGGGCCTTGACCTCGTCGACGTCGGCCTGCGAGATGCGTCCGGCCATCACAGGCCCCCGATCGGCTCCGGCGGCGCGGAGGGGCCGGGGTGGATGCGGGGACCGCCCGGCACCCAGATGCCGAGGGTCGAGAGGTCGACGTCCCCCACCAGCCGGCTGTGCCAGGCGATCGCGAAACGGTCGGTGAGGCTCGCGACCTGGTCGACGATCACGCGCCGCCTCGCCTCCTCGGTGGCCGCGTGGGCGAAGTCCTCGGCGTGGATCGCGTCGAGGTTGCCCGGTGCCTCCCAGAGCGCGGTCGCGAGCTGCTTGAGCACGCGGCGCTGCTCCTTGTAGAGCGGCTTGCGGCCCTCGATCGAGACCACGAAGGCACCGATCGTCCCCTTGAGCACCGCCATCTCGGCCTCCACCACCCGCGGCACGACGACGTGCCCGCGGTAGCGGATGAGCGAGGGCGCGTCGTAGGCCTCGCGCGTGGCGGCCGTCGCCGCGCGCGCGAACCGCCCGATGAGGTCGCTCGTGAGGTTCTTCAGCCGTGCCAGGGCCGCCCGGCCGCCGTCGAACGAGACGATCCATTCCGGCAGGCGCATGAGCCGGAACAGGGCGTCCTCCAGCTCCTCGCGGGTGAAGTCGTAGCCCACCCAGGCCTGGATCGCGGTGAGGATGGCGGCGTGCTCCCGCGGGTCGCTCAGCCGCCGCGGGTCGAGGTAGCCGTTGACCACCGCGTCCTCGAAGTCGTGCACCGAGTACGCGATGTCGTCGGAGAGGTCCATGACCTCGGCCTCGATGCAGCGCACCCGCCCCGGCGCGCCCGCCCGCATCCACCGGAACACGTCCTCGTCCTCGGCGTACACGCCGTACTTGAGCCGGCCACCGGGGTCCGGGACGGGGTTCGCCGCCGTCCACGGATACTTGCACGTCGCGTCCAGGCTCGCGCGGGTGAGGTTGAGGCCGTGGCCGCGCCCGAGTCCGTCGACCACCTTCGGCTCGAGCCGGGTGAGGATGCGCAGCGTCTGCGCGTTTCCCTCGAAGCCGCCGATCTCCTCCGCCCAGTCGTTGAGTGCGCGCTCCCCGTTGTGCCCGAACGGGGGGTGGCCGAGGTCGTGGCTGAGGCATGCGGTGTCGACCACGTCCGGCGACAGCTCGAGGGCCGTCGCCAGTTCACGGCCGACCTGCGCGACCTCGAGCGAGTGGGTGAGCCGGTTGCGGGCGAAGTCGGCCGGGGACGCGGGGCTGAGCACCTGGGTCTTGGCCGCCAGCCGCCGCAGCGCCGCGGAGTGCAGCACCCGTGCCCGGTCGCGGGCGAAGTCGTCGCGCCTGGAGCGGTGGGTCTCGGGGTGGAACCTCTCGGTGGCGGCGGGCTCGTAGCCGTCGGGTCGGCCCGCGCCGGGATCAGCCGCCACTGGTGTCCAGCTCCGCATCCGCCAGCGTGCACGACTCCGTAGCTGCGATATCGCGGGAGTCGAGCCAGCCGTCCGGCAGCGCCGGCCGCCTGGGCGTGCCGGCGCGGCCGCGCTGGCCTTCGGCGGCCGCGCCCGGGTACGGCGCGTCCAGGTCGAGCGTGGCGAGCAGATCGTCGATCTCGGCGAGCGTGGCCGCCGTCGCGAGCGCGGCACGGGTGTCTCCGCCGACCGGGTAACCCTTGAAGTACCAGGCGACGTGCTTGCGGATGTCGCGGCATCCGCGCCCCTCGTCCTCGAAGAACTCGACCAGCAGCTCCGCGTGCCGGCGGAACGCCCGCGCGACGAAGCCCAGGGTCGCATCCACAGGCGGTGCGCCGTCGCCGCCGAGCGCACGGGCCAGGTCGCCGAACAGCCACGGCCGGCCGAGGCATCCACGGCCCACGACCACGCCGTCGCACCCGGTCTCGGCCATCATCCGCACGGCGTCGTCGGCGCTCCAGACGTCGCCGTTGCCGAGCACGGGGATGTCGGTGACGGTCTGCTTCAGCGCGGCCACGGCGCTCCAGTCGGCCTGGCCGGAGTAGAACTGGGCGGCCGTGCGGGCGTGCAGCGCGACGGCGGCGGCGCCGGCGTCCTGCGCCCGGAGCCCCGCCTCGAGGAAGGTGAGGTGGTCGTCGTCGATGCCCATGCGCATCTTGACGGTGACCGGGATGTCACCGGCGCCGGCGACGGCGGCGCGCACGATCCGCTCGAACAGGTCCGTCTTCCAGGGCAGCGCGGACCCGCCGCCCTTGCGGGTGACCTTCGGCACCGGGCAGCCGAAGTTCAGGTCGATGTGGTCGGCGCGATCCTCGTCGGCGAGCAGCCGCGCCGCCGCGCCGACCGTGGCCGGGTCCACCCCGTAGAGCTGGATCGAGCGGGGCGTCTCGGACTCGTGGTGCCGGATCAGCCGCATCGTGGTGGCGTTGCGTTCGACGAGCGCACGCGAGGTGATCATCTCGCTGACGTACAGGCCGGCGCCGTACTCGCGGCACAGCCGCCGGAACGCCGTGTTCGTGATGCCCGCCATGGGCGCCAGCACGACCGGCACGTCCGCCGCGATCGGGCCGATGCGCAGCGCGGGGCGTTCGGCGAGGGTGAGCGTCACCGTCCCATTCTCCCAGAACCGGCCGCACCCCGGCGTGCACGGGCATACCCTGGGGACATGCCCGTGGAATCCTCGCCCGACCTGCGCTCCATCCCCTTCGACACCGCCGACGGCGCCACCGCGACCCTCGCGGATTTCGACGGCAAGGTGGTGCTCATCGTCAACGTCGCCTCGAAATGTGGGCTCACCCCGCAGTACGAGCAGCTTGAGCAGCTGCAGCGCACCTACGGCGACCGCGGGTTCCAGGTCGTCGGGTTCCCCTGCAACCAGTTCATGGGCCAGGAGCCCGGCTCGATGGAGGAGATCCTCGAGTACTGCTCGACGACGTGGGGCGTCTCGTTCCCGGTCATGGACAAGGTCAAGGTCAACGGCTCGCACGCAGCTCCCCTGTACAAGGCGCTGAAGAAGGCGAAGAACGTCGAGGACGCCACCGGTCCGGTCAAGTGGAACTTCGAGAAGTTCGTGCTGACGCCCTCGGGCGAGCTGCACCGCTTCCGTCCGCAGACCAGGCCCGACGCGCCGGAGATCGTCTCGGTGATCGAGGCGGCGCTTCCGGTCTGAATCAGGCGGTCTCGGAGACGGCGGGCTCGTCGGCCGTGTGCTCGGGCCAGACCCGGCGCACGATCTGGGCGAACGCCTCCGGCGGCTGCGCGCCGCTGACGCCGTACGTGCCGTCGATGACGAAGAACGGGACCCCGGTGATCCCGTACGCCGCGGCCTGCCGCTGATCGGTGCGGACCGCCGGCAGGTAGCGCCCGGACTCGAGCGCCTCGCGCGCGGCGTCGGCGTCCAGCCCGGCCTCCGCGGCGAGATCGACGAGGTCGTCGATGCGGCCGACGTGACGGCCCTCGACGAAGTGCGCCGCCAGCAGCCGCTCCTTCACCTCCTGCTGACGGCCCTGCTCCTTCGCGAAGTGCAGCAGCTCGTGCGCCTTGACCGTGTTCGCCGGCTGCACCGTCTCGAAGTGGTAGTCCAGGCCGGCCTGCGCCGCGACCTCGGTGACGTGCGCGAACATCTGCCGCACCTGGGCGGGCGGCATCCCCTTGCGCTGCACGAGGTAGTCGACCTCGGTGCCCTCGTAGTCGGCGGGCGTGTCGGGCGAGAGCTCGTAGGAGTGGAAGGTCACCTCGACCTGCGGCGCATCGTCGTCGCCGGAGGCCGCGGCGATCCCGGCCTCCAGGTTCCGCTTGCCGATGTAGCACCAGGGGCAGGCCACATCGCTCCACACGTCGATCCTGATCGGGTCGGTCATACCGGGAGCAACCGCCGCGGCGGTGTCGCTATTCCGTGGCGGCGGGCGCGTCGACGGCCCCGCCGAAACGCCGGTCGCGATCGCGGTACAGCTCGATGGCGTGCCACAGGTCTCGGCGGGAGAAGTCCGGCCACAGCGTGTCCAGGAACACGAACTCGGCGTACGCCGACTCCCACAGCAGGAAGTTCGAGGTGCGCTGCTCGCCGCTGGAGCGGACGAACAGGTCGACGTCGGGCATGTCGGGCTGGTACAGCCGGCGTCGCACCAGTCTCTCCGACACGGCGCTCGGTCTCAGGCGACCGGCCGCGACGTCGTCGGCGATCGAGCGCATCGCGTCGACGAGCTCGATCCGGCCGCCGTAGTTCACGCACATCGTCAGGGTCAGCACGTCGTTGTCGCGGGTGAGCTGCTCGGCGTACCGCAGCTCGGTGATGACCGAGCCCCACAGCCGCGGTCTGCGTCCCGCCCACCGCACGCGCACGCCCCACTCGTTCAGCTGGTCGCGCCGCCGGTGCAGCACGTCGCGGTTGAACCCCATGAGGAAACGCACCTCGTCGGGCGAACGGTTCCAGTTCTCGGTCGAGAACGCGTAGACGCTCAGATGCTTGACGCCCGCCTGGATGGCGCCGGCGACGACGTCCAGCAGCGCCGCCTCCCCGGCCTTGTGGCCCTCGACGCGGGTGAGTCCCCGCCGGTTCGCCCAGCGGCCGTTGCCGTCCATCACGATCGCGACGTGGTTCGGCACCGCGCCCCGGCCGAACGCCGGCGGGTACTCGCCGGTCCAGTCGAGCGGGCGGTAGGGCACCGCGTCCTTGTGGGTGAAGGGCTTGGGACTCACCGGACGATCTCCATCTGTGCGAGCGAGCGGATGCCGCGCTCGAGGTGCCACTGGGCGTAGGCGGCCACGAGGCCCGACGCGCTCGCGGACGCCGAGGCGGAGGCGGCGTCCACCGCCTCCCAGTCCCCCGCCAGCAGCGCCCGCAGCAGGGACGAGGTCGGGGGCTCGATCCGGGCGGAGCCCGCGGGGGCGCAGGAGTCACACACGGTGCCGCCGGCCTGCGCGACGAACCACCGGTGCGGCCCCGGCGCGCCGCAGCGGGCGCAGGCGTCGAGCCCCGGCGCCCAGCCCGACAGCGCCATCGCACGCAGCAGATAGGAGTCGAGGATGCTGCGCGGGGCGTGCTCGCCCTGCGTCAGCGCGCGCAGACCCCCGACCAGCAGCAGGTACTGCTGCGTGGTGGCCTCGGCGTCCCCCAGCCGGTCCGCGGTCTCCGCCATGGCGCTCGCGGCGGTGAAGCGGTCGTAGTCGGCGGCGATGTCGGCGCCGTAGGTGCCGAGCGTCTCGGCCTGCTGCACGATGTCGAGGCTGCGCCCGGCGTAGAACTGCGCATCGGCGACCATGAACGGCTCGAGCCGTGCCCCCAGCCGCGACGAGGTGCGGCGCACGCCCTTCGCGACCGCCCGGATCTTGCCGTGGCGACGGCCCAGCATCGTCACGATGCGGTCGGCTTCACCCAGCTTGTGGGTGCGCAGGACCACGACGTCGTCGCGATAGGTCGGCACCCCTCGATTATCCCGCCGACACCCGACAACGGGCGGGTGACCGGGCCGCTGTCCGTGATCTCGCCGCGCCCCGCCCAGCCGCGCCCCGCGAGACTGCGTCTGCACGCCGAGACAGCATGCGAACACCGCGGTTTCGGCGTGCAGATGCAGTCTCGCGGAAGGCGGGGGCGGGAAACGGGGCGGGAGGCCGGGGCGGCGGCGGGAGGCCGGGTCAGACCGCCGCGAGCTCGCCCGCGCGCTCGCGGGTGCGGATCGCGCGGTTCACGCCCGAGACGATCGCCTTGAGGCTCGCCGTCGAGATGTCGCCGTCGATGCCGACGCCCCACAGGCGCTCGCCGTCGACCTGCAGCTCGACGTAGGCCGCGGCCTGCGCGTCGCCGCCGGCGCTCATGGCGTGCTCGACGTAGTCGTACAGCGTGACGTCGAAGCCCTGCGCGCGCACGATGTCCAGGAACGCGGCGACCGGCCCGTTCCCGACGCCCGCGGCGTCGAACCGCGTCTCGCCGTCGCGCAACGTCACGTCCAGGTGGACGTCGCCGGACAGGTCGCTCGCGGTGCGGGTGCCGAGCAGCTCGAACCGGCCCCACCGCTCGTGAGCGTCACTGGCGGGCAGGTACTCGTCGGTGAAGATGTCCCAGATCTGGTCGCTGGAGACCTCGCCGCCCTCGGCATCCGTCTTGGCCTGCACGACACCCGAGAACTCGATCTGCAGCTTGCGCGGCAGGTCGAGGGCGTGGTCGGACTTCAGCAGGTAGGCGACCCCGCCCTTCCCGGACTGCGAGTTGACCCGGATGACGGCCTCGTAGGAGCGACCCAGATCCTTCGGGTCGACCGGCAGATAGGGCACGGCCCATTCGATCTCGTCGACGGTGACCCCGGCGGCTGCGGCGCGGGCGTCCATCGCCTCGAAGCCCTTCTTGATGGCGTCCTGGTGCGAGCCGCTGAAAGCGGTGAACACCAGGTCGCCCGCCCACGGGCTGCGCTCATGCACGGGCAGCTGGTTGCAGTACTCGACCGTGCGCTTGACCTGGTCGATGTCGCTGAAGTCGATCTGCGGGTCGATGCCCTGCGTGAACAGGTTGACGCCCAGCGCCACCAGGTCCACGTTGCCGGTGCGCTCGCCATTGCCGAACAGACATCCCTCGATGCGGTCGGCACCGGCCATGTACCCCAGCTCCGCCGCCGCGATCGCGGTGCCGCGGTCGTTGTGCGGATGCAGCGACAGGATCACGTTCTCGCGGTGGTTCAGGTGCCGGTTCATCCACTCGATCGAGTCGGCGTACACATTCGGGGTCGCCATCTCGACCGTCGCGGGCAGGTTGATGACGACCTTGCGATCCGGGGTCGGCTCGAACACCTCGAGCACCTGGTTGCAGATGTCTGCGGCGAACTCCAGCTCGGTGCCGGTGTAGCTCTCCGGCGAGTACTCGTAGTAGACCCTCGTCTCGGGGATGCGCTTCTCATACTCGCGGCACAGCCGAGCGCCGGTCAGCGCGATGTCGACGATGCCCTGCTCGTCGGTGCGGAACACCACCTCGCGCTGCAGGATGCTGGTCGAGTTGTACAGGTGCACGATGGCCTGCCTGGCACCCGCGATCGCCTCGTAGGTGCGGGCGATCAGGTGCTCGCGCGACTGCGTCAGCACCTGGATCGTGACGTCGTCCGGGATGACGTCCTCTTCGATCAGGTGACGGACGAAGTCGAAGTCGGTCTGGCTCGCCGACGGGAACCCGACCTCGATCTCCTTGTAGCCCATGCGCACGAGCAGGTCGAACATGACCCGTTTGCGCTCGGGGCTCATCGGGTCGATGAGCGCCTGGTTGCCGTCACGCAGGTCGACGGCGCACCAGCGGGGCGCGGTCTGGATGCGGGCGTCGGGCCAGGTGCGGTCGGGCAGATCGACGCGGATCTGCTCGTGGAACGGACGGTACTTGTGCGTCGGCATGGCCGACGGCTTCTGGGTGTTCTCCATGATGGTGGTCGCTTCTTCTCGGCGGATGATGGGGGCCCACGCCGAAACTCCGCGACGAGGGAGGCCCTAGAACGAGGTCTCGTCGCGGCCGCTAAGAAGGAGCCGACCGAAGCGCATGAGGTCAGGATACACCCGGCACGGCGAGCTCAGAACCCGAGGCGCCCCAGCTGCTTCGGGTCGCGCTGCCATTCCTTCGCGACGCGCACGTGGAGCTTGAGGAACACCCTGGTGCCCAGCAGCGGCTCGATCTGGGCGCGGGCGCGGGCGCCGACCTCGCGCAGCCGCGACCCGCGGTGCCCGATGACGATGGCCTTCTGGCTGTCGCGCTCGACGACGATGTTCGCGTAGACGTCGGTCAGCCCGCCGCCCTCACGCTCCTCGATGTCGTCGACCGTCACCGCGATGGAGTGCGGCAGCTCGTCGCGCACGCCCTCCAGCGCCGCCTCCCGGATGATCTCGGCGATCCGGTCGGAGGTCGACTCGTCGGTGACGACGCCCTCCCCGTACAGCGCCGGCCCCTGGGGCATGAGCGCGAGCAGCTCCTCGACGAGGACGTCGAGCTGCGC
>JASGDW010000286.1:0-6538 GCA_047606965.1 Microbacterium sp. | reverse complement strand
AGCCACACTGTGCGGCGGGGTGAAACGGAACTGAACGCCCACTTCTTCGGGCAGTCCAGCTTCGCCCGGCAGGCGATCGTCGACGAGCGCAGCCTCGTGCGACTGCCCGCGGAAACTTCGGACGACGAGCTCGCCGTGTTCGCGCCACTGGGCTGCGGACTGCAGACCGGCGCCGGCGCCGTGCTCAACGTACTTCGCCCCACCCCCGATGACGTCCTGGTGGTGGCCGGTGCTGGCGCGGTGGGCATGGCCGCGGTGATGGCGGCGGAGGCTGTCTCCGTCGGCACGATCGTCGTCATCGACACCGTCGCAAGCCGGCTGGACCTCGCCGTCGAGCTCGGTGCTCACGCCACGATCAACGCGTCAGACGAGGATGTCGCCGCTCGCCTCGCCGCGCTCGACGTCACCGCAGCCATCGACACCACCGGCAACGTGGGCGTCCTGGAGACCCTCATCGCCGGGCTTGCCCCGCACGGCACGTGCGTCGTGATCGGGGCACCGAAGGCAGGATCCCGCGCATCCTTCGACGTGAACGCGCTGCTGCCCGGTCGGCGGATTGTCGGCGTCACCCTCGGTGACAGCGAGCCCGAACGATTCGTGCCGCAGCTGATCTCCCTCTATCGGGCGGGTCGGTTCCCGATCGACCGGCTGGAACGCCAGTTCCCGTTCGTGCAGATCGCCGCTGCGGCGGCCGCCGCGAAGTCCGGCGACGTCATCAAACCTGTGCTGACCATGAACGGGGCGCTGTCATGACCGCCGAGGCGTCCACGCTCGACCCCTCCACGACGTCACCGGGTCGCACCTTCGCGGATGTCTCGCCCGTGACCGGTGAGCCGATTGCGGAGATCCGCGCGATGACAGCGGATGCGGCGGTGGCGGCAGCGCATGCCGCCGCTGCGGCGCAGCCTGCCTGGGCGGCGCTGCCCTACACGGAACGCCGACGGGTGCTGCTGCGCGCGGCGGACATCCTCGAAACCGACCTCGAGAACCACGTCGCGACCTTCGCGCTGGAGGTGGGAGCGGTGCGCGGCTGGGCAGAGATGAACATCGCGGAGTCCGCTGCGACCCTCCGCGAAGCGGCGGGGCTGACCAGCGCGTCGGTCGGCATGCTTCAGCCCTCACACGAGGTCGGTCAGCTCACTGAATCGCGTCGCGGTCCCGCCGGCGTCTCGCTCTCGATCCCGCCGTGGAACGCGCCCACCATCCTGGCGACACGCTCGAGCGCGATCTCTCTCGCCGTCGGCAACGCGGTCGTCATCCGACCCAGCGAGGAGGCCCCGCTCACCGCCGGATACCTGCTCGCCGATGCCCTGCACCGGGCAGGGGTGCCGGAGCACGTGGTAACCGTCGTGACCACCGCGCCGGGCGAGGGGCGCCTCGCCATCGACGCGCTCGTCGGATCCGGTGTCATCCGGCGTGTCGCCTTCATCGGCTCCACCCCGGTCGGTCGCAGGATCGCCGCCCGTGCTGGCGAAGCGCTCGTGCCCGCGGTGATGGAACTCGGCGGCAAGAACGCCACCATCGTGCGCGCAGACGCCGACCTGGAACGATGGGCACCCGTCCTCGCGTTCGCCTCCTTCGCGAACTCCGGCCAGGTGTGCATGTGCACCGATCGGATCCTCGTCCACCGCGGCCGCTACCAGGAGTTGGTCGATCGGCTCGCATTCGAGGCGGAGCGCATCGTCGTCGGCGACCCGCGAGACCCCGACACGCAGCTCGGCCCGCTCATCAACGATCGGGCGGCCGCCGCCTTCCGCTCCCTTGTCGCGGACGCGAAAGCCAAGGGCGCCATCGCCGTGGCCGGCGGCACGATCGACGGCCGCTACGCCTCCGCGACGGTGCTCACCGGAGTACGTCCCGGACAGGACTACTACCTCGACGAAGGCTTCGTCCCGATCGTCAGCGTCATCCCCGTCGATGACGACGACGAGGCGGTCGCGATCGCCAACGACACCGAATACGGACTGGTCGGCAGCGTCGTGTCCGCCGATGGCGACGCCGCGCGCAGGCTCGCGCGACGGATGCGGGCGGGCGCTGTCCACGTGAACGGCCCTTCCGTCGGCGACGAGCCGCATGTGGCGTTCGGCGGCCTGGGCGCATCCGGCGTGGGCCGCCTCGGCGGCGAGGAATCGCTGCGCTTCTTCACCGAACAGCGCACCTTCTACCTGCACGACTCGGAGTAAGTCACACCCGTCAACTGAACACACCCACCCGGAGAAGGATCAATGATGACCACTACCGCGACCCCCACCCGACACGAGATCGCCGTCGCCGAGGCGAACAGGGACCCCAGGACGGGCAGACCGGCGACCGCACTGCAGGGCATCCTGATGCTCATCGGATGCTGCCTGCCGCTGCTCGGCTCCGTGCTGCTCTCGCCGATCCTGCCCGCGATGCAGCAGCACTTCGACGACGTTCCGGGCGTGAGTGTATGGGTTCCCCTCGTGCTGTCGACGCCGGCACTGCTCATCGCGATCGGCTCGCCGTTCGCGGGCGCCATCGTCGACAAGCTCGGCCGACGCCGCCTGCTGATCGGCTCCCTCATCGCCTACGCCATCCTCGGCACCGCGCCGCTGTACCTCAACACGCTCTGGGCCATCCTGCTCACCCGGGTCGGTGTGGGCATCGCCGAGGCCGGCGTGATGACCTGCTGCACGGCTCTTCTCGGCGACTACTTCGTGGGAACACGCCGCAACCGCTACATGAGCCTGCAGACCGTGGTCATGGCGCTGGCCGCCACGGTGCTGTTCGCCGTCGGCGGCGCGATGGGCGTAGCCGGATGGCGAGCCCCGTTCTGGCTCTACTCCATCAGCCTCATCCTGGCGGTTCTGGTGATCGCGTTCGTATGGCAGCCGGTCGCCGTGCATCGGGATGCCACAGCCCCGGTCAAGCTGCCGCCGCTGCCCTGGCGGGCTCTGGTGCCCCAGCTGGCAGTTAGTCTGCTGTGCGGCATCGCGTTCTACGCCATCATCGTCGAACTGCCCTACGTGCTCGACGGTTTCGGAGTGCACGACAGCACCACTCTCGGCATCGCGACCGCCACGGCGTCGCTGCTCACCGCGATCGGTGCGATCTCGTTCCGATGGATCGCGAAGCTCGGCGTCGCGATCCTGTTGCCGTCCGCGTTCGCACTCTCCGCGATCGGACTCATCATCGTCTGGTTCGCACCCAGCCCCGTCGTCGCCGTCTTCGGTGCAGCGGTCTCCTCCGCCGGAAACGGTTTGATGTTCCCGATCCTGCTGATCTGGACGCTCGCCCAGCTCGACTACGCCCAGCGCGGCCGCGCCACGGGGTGGTGGACGGCGGCGATCTGGCTCGGGCAGTTCGCGTCGCCGCTCGTCGTCGCCGCACTCAGCGCAGCCATCGGGTCGCTGCAGCCGGCGCTCGGGGTCCTCGGCGTGGTCATCGCCGTGGTCACCGTGGTTCTCGTGTTCAGCGTCCGCCACCACCCGGTGCAGAGCCTCGTGCACGTGCCCGAAGACGCGGCCGCCCTCCTTCCGGCGACCGCAACGCAGCAGCCCGTTCCGGAGAGCTGAAGCCCTGTCGCCCGAATGCCATCCACAGAACCCCCGCCGCAGCTCACGCCGGCGGGGGTTCTGGGAGGCGGCCGGTGTTGCCGTCGTACGCGGATCGACGCATACCGGACCTCGGCCCGATCGGGACGCCAGGGTCCGGGGGACGGTGGGTTCAGGCGTGATGTCCGAGCAATGCCCGCAGGATGCGGTGCAATTCCCGACGATCGGTCTCGGACAGGGATGCCGTGAGTTCCCGCTGGACGTCGTCCACGAGCGGCATCAGCCGTAGCCGCTCGGCTCTGCCGAACGGTGTGAGAGCCACCGTGTTGCGGCGGGCATCCTGCGGATCGCGCCAGCGTTCGATCAGGCCGCGGCGCTCCATGCGGGATACCAGGTCGGCGATTGTCGAGCGGTCGAGGTCGATCTCGTCACAGAGCTCCCGCTGGCTCGCTTGGCCAACGCGATCCAGCGACGCGAGGATCGAGTACTGCACGCTGGAGATGTCGGTGGACACGATGCGCGTCCACGCCGCGACGTGAAGCTGCTGGGCGCGCCGGATCAGGTAGCCAGTGTGCCGCTGATGCTCCGGCTCCTCCGGTTGCGCAGGAGGGGCATCGGTGACGCGTTCGGCGCCTGCGGTTGTGTCGGTCATCATCTGTCAGTATCCGTTCGAGCGGTGCCGCCTCCGCTGAATGTCCTTCACCGCCGCACCGCGGCGCGCTGCTCCATCAGGATGCCGGCGAAGAAGTCGGCGAGTTGGTCGCGAGCCGTCAGCGCGAGCACGTCTGCGATGTACTGGTCGGGCCGCACGATGACCAGCGCGCCTTCACGGCTGATGCCTCGGGTGGCGAAGATGTCGCTGACCGGGTCGACCGCCCATGTCTTCTCCCAGTCTTGCAGACCGAGCGGTCCGGAATGGGGCCTGAGGATTTCTGGCACCGAGCTGAGATCGACCTCGTGGTGCCCGCATTGGAAGATGCCGTGCACGTCGATGACGCTGTCGATGTCGTCGTCGGCGGGGGTGAAGCGGATGAGGGGCGAGTCCGGCGACTCCGTCAGCCAGTCGGCGAGTTCGCGCAACTCGGATCCGGCTGTGTCGCCGAACGCATACAGGCGCCAACGACCGTCGGCGCGGTGGGTGTGACCGAGCTGCATTCGACGACCATCCGCGACCCGCATGACCAGGGAAGAGTGGAACCGGGTGCCGATCTCGAATCCGGTGGCGAGTGACTGGTGCTCACCGGCGCCGGTGAGTGCGGAAGGGCGGTACTTGGTCGCCAGGCCGGCGGTGTAGCGGCCCTGTCGGGCGAACTCGGCGCGCATCTCGTCGGAGGTGACTCCGCCGAGCTCGGGGTGTTCGGGGTCGACCGTGGGTTGGGCGATGTAGTCGGACCAGAATCGGTCGAACTCGATGAGGTCGGCGGCCACGGTCTGTCGCTCGGCGGAGTACGAGTGCAGCAGTGCGGCATCCGATCGTCCCTGCAGCACGGCGGCCAGTTTCCAGCCGAGGTTGAACGCGTCCTGCATCGACACGTTCATGCCCTGGCCGGCCTTCGCCGAGTGGGTGTGGCAGGCGTCGCCGGCGATGAACACGTGTGGGGCGCGGTCGGAGCCGTCGGGCACATCGTCGAACCGGTCGGTGAGACGCTGGCCGACCTCGTAGACCGACGACCACGCCACCGAGCGCACGTCGATGGAATACGGGTGCAGGATCGCGTTGGCGACCTCGGTGAGCTGTTCGGCGGTGGTGCTGCGGATCGCGGTGTCGCCGGCGGCCACCTCTCCGAGGTCCACATAGCAGCGCACCAGGTTGCCGCCCTCGCGGGGGATCATCAGCAGCGACCCTTTGCCCGCGGACTGGATGACGTTCTTCGTGCGCCAGTCGGGGAAGTCGGTGACGGCGAGCACATCCATCACGCCCCACGCGTGGTTCGCGGCATCCCCGCGCAGCTCGAGCCCGATGGCGCGACGCACGTTGCTGCGTGCGCCGTCGCAGCCGACGACGTAGGTCGCGCGGACGGTGAACTCCTCGCCGGTCTTCGCGCGTCGCAGCGTCACCTCCACCGGGTGGTCGCCCTCGCCGACGCGCAGCGTGACGAACTCGATGCCGTAGTCGGGCTCGAGGCGGCTCGCCGAGCGCGCGGCGTGCTCGAGCAGGTACTGCTGCATCCTCGCCTGATTGACGATCACGTGCGGGAACTCGCTCAGCCCCTCTGGGGTGTCCTGCACCCAGCCGGTGCGCTCGATGCGCGACCGGTCGTCGGGCGACGGTCCCCAGAAGCGCACCTCGTTCACCCAGTACGCCTCGCGCACGAGAGCGTCGGCGAGCCCGAACGCCTGGAACATCTCGACGGTGCGGCACGCGACGCCGTCGGCGTGGCCCAGCTGGAGCGGAGCGGTGCGCCGCTCCACGATGTGGGTTCGGATGTCGGGGAACCCGGCGAGCTGGGCCGCCAGCACGGTACCCGCGGGGCCTGTCCCCACGATCAACACGTCGATCTCGGTCTCTGCGTCGAGTCCTGCCGGCCGGCCGACCACGTCAGGCGCAGCCGGGTGGATGTCGGGATTGCCGGCACGATAGCCGTCACGGTAGAACTGCACGTCCGATCTCCTCCGATCGCGCCGGCCGAAGCCGAAGCCGGCGCCATGTTCAGAATATCGTCTGTACCCCAACGAATCAAGCTCAGTACCCCAACGACTGACCGTTCTCTCTCGCCATCGCGGGGGCTGTCCGAGTAATGGTGTGTCAGCCACGGCCGTCTCCTTTCGGATCAGGCCGGACTCCGCACACCGTTACTCGGATAGCCCCAATCGCCGGGCCAGCGCGTACGTGGATTCTCCTGCTTGGTAGAACGTCACGAGCTGGTCCACATCGGTGTCCGTCAGAACTTTCACGCGCTGTCTGGGCGTGTTTCTGATCCCCGCAGGTGTCTCGACCCCGGGGGTGAAGGTCTGGTTTGCTGTCTTCCGCGGCCGCACGCTGGATGCCGCGGTCATCACCCGCGCGCTCTGTCGCGGTTCGT
>JASGDW010000285.1:0-5119 GCA_047606965.1 Microbacterium sp. | reverse complement strand
GATCGCAACCGGGTCGCGATCGAGGGCGAGCTCGCGGCGCTCGCCGACGCGGGCGCCGCGGGCGTGGTCGTCGCCGCGGGCGGGGACGGCCTCGCCGTCGACGACCTCCCGCCGGAGCGGATCGCCGCCCTGGTGGGCCGGGCCGGACTGCTCGCACTCCGCCGCGACGACGCCGGCGCCCTGCGTCCTCTCGCCGACCCCGCCGCACCCCGCGACCTGTGCGTCCCCCGTGCGGTGGTCGGCCCGGCATGTCCGAAGGCGATGAGCTACGGCCCGTGCGGCGGCGTCGAGGCCGACGGCTCGTGCGAGGTCCGGCCGCAGCCGTGCGTCTTCCTCGACGCGGCGCTCCCGGTCCGCTGGCCCGTTCGCCCGCCCGGGGACGGACCGGCCGCCGGCGACGTCCTGACCCCGGCCGGCCTTCAGGTGCAGGAGATCATGGCCCGGCGGCCGCTGGTGATCACCGGCTTCCCCGTGCGGGCGATGCGATCCGAGGACGTCGCCGCGGTCGCCGACGTGCTGCGCGGGAGGGCGGACGCCGTGCTCTCCGGGGACGCCGGGCGGGCGCGCGTGCAGTTCCCGCCGGCGTACCGTGCGCTGCTGATGACCCGTGCCGGCATGCGCGCCTGGATGGGGGTGAACGCGCGGGACCGCACCCGCGTCGCGCTGGAGGAGGAGCTCGCCTCCCTGCGCGAGATCGGTGTCGCCGGCGTGCACTGCGTGACCGGCGACCACACGCTCACCGGCGACCGGCCCGACGCGAAGCCGGTTTTCGACCTGGAGTCGACCACGCTGCTGCCGCGGGCGCGGGCCCACGGGCTGCTCGCCTCCTTCGCCGAGTCGCCGGCCGCGCCCCCGACGCGCCTGCGCGGCGGCCGGGTGCGCGAGAAGCAGCGCGCCGGCGGGCAGCTCTGCCTGACCCAGTACTGCGGCGACGCCGCCGAGGCCGCCGACTTCGTCGCCCTGTGCCGCCAGGCCGGGGCGAGCACCCCCGTGCTGCCCGGCATCCCGCTGGTCGTGGACCGCGCCGGCGCGCAGCTGCTGGCGTCCTTCCACGCGGCGAAGCTGCCGACCGGGTACCTCGACCGGCTGTTCTCGGCCCGGGACGTGCGGGCCGAGGGGATCCGCCTCGCCGTCGACTACGGACGCGCGCTGCTGGAGGTCGCCGGCGTCGGCGGGGTCGTCGTCGCCGGCGGCGCCGCGATCGGCGCCGAGCTGGACTACGCGCGGGCGCTCGCGACGGTCGCCTCGGAGCTGGGAGGCGGGTCGTGACCGGCTCAGGGCTGCGGCGAGTGCGCCTCCTTGACCACGAGCACGCGGCAGGTCGTGCCCGGCTCGGTGAGCCACAGGTGCCGCACCCCGCCCTCGTAGTGCACCGAGTCGCCCACGCCGAGGACGAACCGCTCCTGCTCCAGGGCGACGGTCAGCGAGCCGTCGAGCACGAACACGAACTCCTCCTCGTCGTGCTCCCACCACGTGTTCTCGTCGAAGCTGCCCTGGAAGATCATCGGCACGAACGGCGGCGCGCCGTGCGCGAGCACCGTGACCGGGCCGCCGCCGGCGTCCAGCGGCGAGGCCGCGCCCGCGCGGAACACGTGGAAGCCCCCGGCGCGCCGCGGCGGCGTCTGGGCGTCGTGGGTCAGCAGGTCCTGCTGGGTCGTGCCGAGCGCCCGCGCGATGCGGAACAGGGAGGCCATGCTGAGCCGTTCCAGCCCCCGTTCCACCTGGCTGAGGAAGGAATGCGACAGCTCCGCGTCCGCCGCGGCCTGCGTGAGGGTCAGGCCCCGCTCCTGGCGCAGCGCCCGGATGCGCGCGCCGAGCACGCGTGCCGACTCGTCGGGGTCGGCGGGGGAGCGCACCGCCGGCGACGACGTCCGGAAGGTATCCGCCATGCGTGCAGATTACCTGCATCGTGGAACGATCGTGATGTGCGCGGCACGTCAGACACGGCGAGTGATCCATCACCCGGCTCGCCGCACGCCATCCCCGGGAGATGGGACGAAGGAGCACGACCATGACCCCACCGGACTATGCCTCGCTCGAGGCCGACCTGCGCGAGCTGCTCGGCCCGCGCGGGGTGTCCAGCGACATGCGCCAGCGCGAGAAGGCGTCGGTCGACGGCGCCCGGATGTCGCCGATCATCGCCGAGCTGCTGCCGCTGGGCATCGCCGATCTCGTCGCGTTCCCGACCACGGCGGAGCACATCGCGGCCGTCGTCGGCATCGCCGCCGCGCACGGCGTGCCGATCACGACCCGGGGCAAGGGCACGGGCAACTACGGCCAGGCGATCCCGATGTCCGGCGGCCTCGTGCTCGACACCTCGCGGGCGCGCACGATCGTCGAGGTCGGCGACGGGTTCGTCACCGCGGACGCCGGCGCCCCCATGAACACGCTGGAGCAGGCGGCGCGCGCGAGCGGCCAGCAGCTGTGGATGTACCCCTCGACCGTGCACTCGACCCTCGGAGGGTTCCTCTCCGGCGGCTCCGGGGGCACCGGGACCATCGCCCACGGCGCCAACCACATGGGCTTCGTCGCCGCGCTGGAGGTCGCCACGCCGGCGTCCGGCGGCGCGCTCGTGCACCTGGAGGGGGAGGCGGCGCAGGCCTACGTGCACACCTACGGCACCGCGGGCGTCATCGCCCGGGCCACCGTCCGTCTGGAGCCGCTGCAGGACTGGCGCGGGCTGTACGCCTCGTTCCCCGACTTCGCCGGCTCGCTGTCGGTGCTGCGCGTCCTCGGCGCGCTCACGCCGGCGCCGCGGCTCGTCTCGGCCGACACCGTGCACGTGACCGCCCAGCTGCCCCCCGACGAGGCGTTCCCCGCCGGACGCAGCTCGCTGCGGATGATCGCCGACCCCGAGATCGTGGCCGAGGCGACGGCCGTCATCGAGGCCGCGGGGGGCCGCGTCGAGGCCGTGCGCGAGGGGCCGCAGGCCTCGGCGAACCTCTCGGTGCTCAGCTACAACCATCCCATCGAGTGGCTGCAGAAGTCCGAGCCGGGCGTGTACTTCCACGTCGAGGTCTCCGGCGACGCCCTGGTGGAGCGCATCGACGAGGTGCACGCCGTCTACCCGGGCTCCTTCCTGCACATCGAGGCGGGCAACACCGGGCCGATCGGCATGCTCGCGGGGGTCTACGAGAGCCCGGAGGCGGTGTACGCCGGCATCGACCGGCTCGGCGAGCTCGGCGTCGGCGTGCACAACCCGCACCAGTGGAACGTCGACTTTCGGCTGGAGGAGACCGTGGCCCTGGCCCACGAGACCGACCCGCACGCTCTGCTCAACCCCGGCAAGCTCAACCCCGAGTACGCGGGCCCCGTGAAGGGGGCGATACGGTGAGCGCGCCCCGCTGGGCGGACCTGCCCGGTCCCACGTTGAACGCCACGCTCACGGAGCGCTCCATCGCGGTCGTGCCGATCGGCGCGATCGAGCACCACGGCCCGCACCTGCCGCTGTCGACCGACGCGCTGGTGGCCGAGACGGTCGCGGCGGCGGCGGTCTCCCGCGCCGTGGCGGCCGGGGTCGACGCGTGGCTGCTGCCCACGGTGTCGTACGGCAAGTCGGACGAGCACCACTGGGCCCCGGGCACGGTGTGGCTGGAGGGCACCACCCTGCTCGAGCAGCTCGTGGAGATCGGCCGCTCGGTCTCGCAGACCCCGGCCCGCACGATCGCCTTCGTCAACGGGCACGGCGGCAACGTCATGCTGCTGGGCTGGGCGAACCGCGAGCTGCGGCGGCGGTTCGGGCTGCGCTCGTTCTCGATGCCCTCGGGCGTCGGCGGCGCCGCGGACGGCCGCGACGGGCGCCCGGACGAGCTCGGCCAGGGCATCCACGCGGGGTTCGTCGAGACGTCCGTGGTGATGCACATCGCGCCGCAGCTGGTGACCCAGGCCCTCCCGCCGCGCAACGTGCCGGAGAGGATCGCCGGAATGCGTCACATCGGCTTCAACGGCAAGCCCGTGATGTTCGGGTGGACCAGCGACGACTTCGGCCCGACGGGCGTCATCGGCGATCCGACCGGTGCGAACGCCGAGGCCGGTGCGGAGCTGTTCGAGCGGGGCGTGGGCTTCGTGACCGAGGCGCTCGGCGAGATCGACGGGTTCGAGTTCGCATGACCGGCGCGCGGATGACCGACGGCGGCGGGATGCCGACACCCCGGGCGCCGGCGGGCTTCGCGGCCGATCCGGTGCAGGGCGACGTGCCCGCCGCGGACCCGCTGGCGCTGGCCGCCTCCTGGCTCCCCGGCCCGGGGGGCGAGCCGTTGCGCATGACCCTGTCGACGACCGACGCCGACGGCTTCCCTCGGGCCCGCACCGTCCTGCTGACCGAGTTCGACGGGCGGCGGTTCTTCTTCCACACCGACGCGCTCAGCCGCAAGGTCGCCGACCTCGCCGCCGACCCGCGCGTGTGCCTGACCGTGCTGTGGGCCGAGGCCGGGCGCCAGCTCGTCGTGCAGGGGACGGCGTCGCCGGCCGGCGATGCCGAGGCCGCCGACGCGTATCTGCGGCGCTCGCCGTATCTGCGTCAGCTCGCGTGGCAGAACACGGCCGAGTACGCCCGGCTGCCGCTCGCCGAGCGCGAGGCGGCCTGGGCGGCGTTCCGCGCCCAGACGCCCGAGCCGGCGCAGCCGGAGGACTGGGCCGGGTTCGCGGTCGAGCCGCACCGGCTGCTGTTCTGGGTCGCCCATCCGGACGCCGCCAGCCGCCGCGTGGAGTACGTCCGCGCCGGCGCCGGCTGGGAGCGGGCGCACCTGCCCGGCTGAACCCGGCAGGCGTCATAGGCGAGCGCGCGTAGGATCGGTGGGGTCCGCGACGCGGGCGGGAGGGATCAGCGTGCGCATCACATCCGGTTCCGACTGGCGGGACGCGGTGCCCTTCGACACCCCGCTGGGCCTGGCCGAGTTCGCCCCCGGCGACGCCGCCCGCTGCGCCGTGTGCGGCCCGGCGTCCGCCGAGATCGGGCGCGAGCGGCTCTGGGTCGTCAAGCACCGGCATCCGAAGCAGCACGCCGGCTACGTCCGCTTCTACTGCGACGCGCACGTGCCGCAGTAGAAGCGGACGTAGCCGGCGTGCTGCTTCGGATGCCGGTGCTTGACGACCCAGAGCCGCTCGCGCCCGATCTCGG
>JASGDW010000284.1:0-10252 GCA_047606965.1 Microbacterium sp. | reverse complement strand
GGATCGCCACCGGCGGAGCATCACTGGGCGGCCGGCGCGTGCACCGACCGCCCGTGATGCTCCGCCGGCTCTCAGCCTGCGAGCCAGGCCGTGTAGGAGTCCAGCAGCTCGTCCGTGTTGTCCGCACGCCACTGCTCGTCGAAATCGAGCAGATCGGTGTGATCGGGCGAGTTCACGACGCTCGCCTTCACGTCGTCCGACAGATAGTCGAAGGTGGCGGAGTTGACCGGGCCGTACCCGGTGCGTTCGGTGAACACCGCCTGCCGCTCGGGATCGTTCATCCACTCTGCGAGCGCGTTGACCTCGTCGACGTTGTCGATCGTCGACGGGGCGACGAACCCGGAGGGGATGGCGAACGCCTGGTTCCACTGCACCGTGACGTCCTCGCCCGAGTTGATCAGAGACTGGAACTGACCGGTGACGGTCACCGCGATCGCCGCGCTGCCGCTGGTCAGCAGCGACGGCACCTCGGAGTAGGCGGTGTAGAACACCAGATCGTCGCGGATGGTGTCGAGCTTCGCCTCGGCCCGTTCGATGTCGAGCGGGTAGAGGTCCTCGGGCGCGACGCCGTCGGCCAGCAGCGCGATCTCGTAGGAGGCGTCGTAGCTGCCGGGGGAGCCGGGCCACGCGCGCTTGCCGGGGTACGTCTCGGTGTCGAAGAAGTCGGCCCAGTCCTGCGGGCCGCCGTCGGCGTACGTGTCGCTGAGCCAGCCCTGGGCGATGCCGAAGACGAAGCCGCCGATGTAGTAGGACTGCACCTCGTCGGGAAGCAGGTCGCCCTGGGCGTCGCTGGGCACCTCGAGCAGATTGTCGAGGTTGGGGAGGATGTCGGAGATGCCGGCCTGGAAGACGTCGTAGTCGCCCTCCTCGCCCGCCAACTCGCTCTGGTACACGGCATCCTCGATGTCGGTGGAGACCACATCGACTCCGGTCTCGTCGATGAAGCTGTCGAAGTAGGCGGCCTGGCGGCTCTCATTGGTCGCGCCACCGTAGTCGGCCCAGACGATCTGACCGCTGAGGGCCGTGGACGACGAGTCGTCGGACGCGGAGGACGAGCAGCCGACCGCCAGGGCGCCGACGGCTGCGATTCCGACCACCGCCATCGACGCTCTCCGCCACGTGGGGAAGTGGGACACAGGTTTCTCCTTCGGGTCAAGGACGTGCAAGTGGATCCAATATAAGATGCAATGGATCCTTTCAGGTGACGGTCGCATTACAGCGGGGTTACAGTCGACGAGCCGGCCGGCTGCGGCCGCCTCAGATCCGATCGGGGACGCGGCCGACGAGGCCGAGGATCCCCTCGATCGCGGCGCCGACCGCCAGCAGGGCCCGGTCGTCGCGCGAGCGCCCGACCAGCTGCATCCCCACCGGCAGCCCCCCGGGCGTGAAGCCCGCGGGGGTCGCCAGCGCCGGATGGCCCGTGACCGTGATGCGGCAGGCTGCCCGCTGCCACAGGAAGTAGCGGTCCAGTCCCACGCCGTCGATCTCGGCGACCCACTCCACCTCGGCGGGCGGGGCCGCGACCGGCGTGGCGGGATACACGATCGCGTCGACCTCGCGGAGCACGGCGGCGGTCCGTCGGAAGATCTCGGTGCGCTGCGCGAGGGCGGCGGCGTAGGTGTCCGCGTCGATCGCCCGCCCCTCCCGGACGTTGCGCAGGTAGTCCTCGCGGAACCCGGTGCGGCCCTCTGCGAGGCGGGCACGCCCGTCGGCGCCGAACGCGAAAAGCTCGATCGCCTCCCAGCACTCGTCGGCGCCGGCCAGGTCGGGCTCGACGTCGACGACCTGCGCCCCCGCCGCCTCCAGCCGGCGCCGCGCCGCCGCGAGCACGGCCCGCACCTCCGGATCGATCGGCAGGCCGCCCACGTCGGCGCTCCAGCCGAGCCTCATCCCGGTCGGATCCAGATCGACCAGCTCGGCGAGCGCAGCCGGGTCGTCCACCCACGACAGCGGCCAGCGGTCGTCCCAGCCGGAGATCCCCGAGAGCATGAGCGCCGCGTCGGAGGAGCTGCGCGCCATCGGCCCCAGGACGCCGTGCGGGTCCCATCCGTTTCCGAGCCGCCCGGTCGGCACCATCCCCGGGGTGGGACGCAGGCCCACGATGTTGCAGAACGACGCGGGATACCGGATGCTGCCCCCCGAGTCCGAGCCGTCGGCGATGGGCAGCATGCCCGCGGCGAGCGCCGCCGCCGCACCGCCGCTGGAGCCGCCCGCGTGACGGGAGAGGTCCCAGGGGTTGCGGCACACGCCACGCACCGGGTTGAAGGTGAGGGTGCCCAGACCCAGCTCGGGCGTGTTGGTCTTGCCGATGATGAGGGCGCCTGCGCGGCGCAGGCTCTCGGCCAGCACGCTGTCGCGCACGGCGGGCGGCTCCTTCGCATAGGCGGCGGATCCCTGCGAGGTCGGCAGCCCCGCGACGTCCACGAGGTCCTTCACGCCGGTCGGCAGCCCGTGCAGCGGGCCGAGGTGCTCCCCCGTCGCGACGGCGCGGTCGGCGTCCTCGGCCAGGCGCAGCGACTCCGACTCCGGCAGCAGCGAGACGAACGCGGCGACCCGGTCCTCCACCTCCTCGATGCGGTCCAGGTGCGCCCGCATGACCTCGACGGCGGAGACCTCGCGGGCGGCGACGGCCGCGGCCAGGTCTCGGGCGCTCCAACGGCACAGCGGCAGATCGGTCATGGTGCTCCTCGCAGGTCGGGGGTCAGGGTGCGGCGGCGAACACGGTGCGCCCGCCCACGTCGGTGCGCCGGACCCGGAGCGAGCGGAGCGCGTCGGGGGGCACCGCGACCGGGTCGGCCGACCACAGGGCCCAGTCGGCATAGGCGCCCGGGCGGAGGACACCGCGTTCGCCCTCGGCGTGGGCCGCGTACGCGGCGCCGGTCGTATAGGCGGCGAGCGCCTCGAACGGCGTGATCGCCTCGGCGGCGCTGAGCGGCTCGGCCTCGCCCGCGACGCGCCGCGTGATCGCCTGCCACATGAGGTGCCGCGGGTCGAAGGCGAAGAAGGGGCCGTCCGAGCCGAAGGCGACCGTGGCGCCGGCGTCCAGCCAGCTGCGCACCGGGCCCGCGGTCTCGGCTCGCTCGCCGAGCCTCGCGCGCAGGCCCGCGCCGTTGTGCCAGACGATCGACGGCTGCAGCGAGGCGATGACCCCGGCATCGGCCGCCCGTCGCATGGTCTCCGGCGACGGCTCGAGGTAGGCGTGGATGACCTGGAAGCGACGCTCGCGCGCCGCATCCGGCACGCTCGCGGCGGCACCGACCACGAGGTCGATCGCGGCGGAGCCGACGGCGTGCGTGCCGACGCCCCAGCCGTGCGCGGCGCACCACGCGACCAGGCGCTCGTACTCCGCAGCCGGGATGCGCGCCAGCCCGCGATAGCCCGCCGCGTCCCACGGCTCGTTCAGCAGCGCCTGCCCCTTCAGCGCCTCGCCGTCGGCGTACACCTTGATGGGACCCAGCCGCAGCACGTCGTCGCCGAAGCCGGTGGACACCCCGATGCCGTCGAGGTGCGCGATGACCGCGTCCACGTCGGGCGTGGCCTCCGATCCGATCACTGGATACGGCATCGCGACGGTGCGCATCGTCAGCACGCCGCGGCGACGGGCCTCCTGGTAGCCGCGCATCTCGTCGATCGTGACCGCGGGGTCGATGACGCCCGTGATCCCGAGGGCGTGCAACAGCGGCTGCACGCGCCGGAGGCCGCCGATGCGGTCCTCGAACGGCGGGTCCTCGGGTCCGTCGTCGTCGAAGCTGTCCCGCATCGCGACGATGTAGGCCTCGACGTCGTCGTCGTCGCTGACGTGGTCGAGGGCCTTGAGCCCGGCGCGCTGCATGTGCAGGTGCGCGTCGATGAGCCCCGGCAGCACGACGCCGTCGAGCTCGGACTCCGGCGTGCCATGCGGGAGCGCGGCACGCACCTCGGCGGGGGTGCCGACGGCGACGACGCGGTCGCCGACCACGCCCATCGCCTCGGCGAGCGGACGCTCCGGGTCCATCGTGCGGATGGTTGCGAGGTGGATGGCGGCCGCGGTCACGAGACCACCGCCTGCGCCGGCTGGCGCGGATCGGCGGCCGACTCCAGGAAGCCCGTGCGAGCGTTGCGGTAGACGGCCTCCACGGCCGCCGCGTCCCTCGTGTAGGCCGGCCACCGTCGCACGTCGTGCCCGCGCCGCTCCAGGTCTGCCAGCACGTCCTCGTCGAAGCGGTCCTCGACGAAGACGTGCGCCGCGAGGTAGTCGAACGGCGCGAAGGAGTTCGGGAAGCTCCAGGTGGAGAACCGCGGGGCGTTGACGGCCTCCTGCAGCTCCATGCCGAAGTGGAAGGCATTGAGGAAGACCTGCAGCATGGCCTGCACTTGCATGTCTCCGCCCGGGCAGCCGAACGGGAGGACGCTGCCGTCGTCGCGCACGGCGATGGCGGGGTTGGGGGTCAGCCGGGGGCGCTTGCCGGGGGCGACGCCGGAGGGGTGCGCGGGGTCGGGCCGCGACTGGAGCCCCCGCAGCGAGGGCACGATGCCGGTGCCGGGCACGACCGGTGCGGTGGAGGCGCCGTCGGAGGGGGTCGCGCTGAACGCGTTGCCCCACCGGTCGACGACGCACACGTAGCTCGTGCCGCCCTCGCCGATGTGACGCACCTCGTCGGCGCTGATCGCGTCCGGGAGCTCCTGGGTGACGCCGAACAGCGCGGGCGGCAGCTCGCGGCACGCGCGGGCGGGATCGATGGCCGCGGCACGCGCAGCGACGTGCTCCGGGCCGAGCAGGCGCTCCAGCGGCACGTCGACGAACGCAGGGTCGCCGTAGTGATGCTCCCGATCGGCGAAGACCGCCTTGAGCGCCTCGATCACGGTGTGCACGTAGTCGGCGCCGTTGTGGGCCATGCCGTCGAGGCCGACCCGCTCCAGGATCAGCAGCGCCTCGGCGAGGATCGGACCCTGGCACCAGGGGCCGCAGGTGTACAGCGTGAAGTCGCGCCAGCGGGTGGCGACCACCGGCTCGTAGCGCGAGCGGAACTCCGCCAGGTCGTCGGCGCGCAGGTATCCGCCGTTCTCCTCGTGGTAGGCGACGATCGCCTCGGCCACGGCGCCCTCGTAGAACGCGGCGCGCGCGGCCTCCAGGCCGGCGACGCGGTCGCCGGCGCTCTCGGCCTCCGCGTCGATCATGAGCTGGATGGTATGCGCCAGGTCGGTCTGCACGAACCGCTCCCCCGTCTCGGGGGGCCGGCCGCCCGGCAGATAGATCGCCTCGTTGGCCGGCCAGCGACGGTAGCCGGCCTGGCGGTTCGCGATGCCCTCGGCCAGCAGCGGGAAGACGGCGAAGCCGTCGCGCGCCAGTCGCAGCGCCTCGGCCGCGACCTCGCCGAAGGTCAGGGTGCCGTAGTCGCGCAGCACGGTGATCCACGCGTCGGGAGCGGCGGGGGTGACCGTTCGCAGGATGCCGGTGGGGATCGTCCCGTCGTGCTCGGTCATGAACAGATCGGCCGGGATGCGGCGGGGCCACACCCCCAGCCCGTCGATGGAGACGGTCTCGCCGTCGGCGGTGCGGATCATGATCGGCGCGACGCCGCCGAAGTTGACCTCGTCCGCGTGCAGCACCGCGAGCGCCATGCCGGCCGCGCAGCCGGCGTCGACGGCGTTGCCGCCCGCCTCGAGGATCGCGAAGGCCGCGGCGGAGGCGAGGTAGTGCCCCGAGCTGGCCGAGTGCCGCGTGCCGAACAGCGTCGTGCGGGGGGCGAGGAAGACCCCGGGGCTGGCGGACATCCTTCTCCTTCGGGCTGTGGCCACAGCGCACGGCCGATGGGCGGGCGCTGCGATCCTCGATTATTGGATCCTATACATCTGTAGTTGGATCCATCAAGCGGATGGCGGCGGCGGATCAGCGCGGCGAGGGGCCGAAGACCGCCGACAGGTCCGCGCGCACCACGACGGCCCGATGCTCCCTCAGCATCGCGCGCGGACCCGGAGCGGCCGCGTCCGCGACCACCACGGGATCCTCGACCCCGCCTTCGAACGGCTGCTGCGGGATCCGGTCGTCGCGCAGCTCGCGGCATCCGCACAGCAACGGCCCCCGGGCAGTCATCACCGCGGCCCCGAGCACGACCCCGGCACGGCAGGGAGGGCGCCCCGGTCGCGAGACCTCGATCTCCAGCCTGCCGCCGGGGGCTCCGGGGATGCGCGCGACGATCTCCACGCGGACGCCGGCGGGCAGCCGGTCGCCGGCGGACAGGCTCACCGGGCCCGCCCCCGTGCCCACCGACACCGTCGCGCGGCCGTCGGCCGACAGCCCGACCGACCAGCCCGCCGCGTCGCGCGCCTGCGCCACGATCGCCTGTGGACCGCGGTCCCGCTCCCCCGGACGCTCCGGCGTCGCGGCGACCGCGACGGTCACCCCCTCCGCTCCGATCGGCCGCGGCGTCACGTCCACGCACGCCCACGAGCCGACGGCCGTGCGGTGCACCCGCCCCGCGGAGGTCACGGCCGTTCCGCCCCGACGCCCAGCCGCGGACGGCGGGACATGACGTCGGCGACAGCGCTCTCCCAGCTCAAGCCGTACTCGAGCAGCAGCCGGTCGCCGCGGTAGGGACCGACGAACTGCACGCCGATCGGCAGCCCCGTCCCGGAGAAGCCGGCCGGCATCGACAGCGCCGGCATCGCCGTCGCCGTGATGCGGCTGCACGAGCGCTGCCACGTGTAGTAGCGCTCCATCGCGACACCGTCGACCTCGGCGGGGTACTCCCACTCGAGCGGGAACGGCAGCACCTGGGAGGTGGGCCCGAGCACGAGGTCGTAGTCGTCGAACAGCGCCTGGAAGCGGCGGAACAGCCGGGTGCGGGCACCCGCCGCCCGCATCATCCGCGCCGCGTCGATCTCGGCGGCCCAGGCGACGTCGTCGCGCACCGTCTTCTTGACGAGGTCGGGATGGCGCACCGCGTCCTCCCCGTGCCCGTCGAGGAACTCCAGCGACCGGAAGGTCTCGAAGACCTCGTCCGCCTCGGAGAGGTCGATGTCCGTCTCCACGACCTCCGCCCCCAGACCCGCGGCGAGATCGGCAGCGGCCCGGGTGGCCGCCCGCACCTCGGGGTCCAGGGGCAGACCGCCGAAGTCGGGCGAGAAGGCGATCCGCGCACCCCGGAAGGATCGTGGCGCGAGAGAGAGGAACAGTGCGGGGTCCTCGTCGATCGACAGCGGCGCGCGCGGCTCCGGCCCGGCGATGACCGAGAGCATGAGAGCGGTGTCGGTCACGTCCCGGCTGAGGGCGCCCAGCACGGAGCCGGGATCCCAGGCGTTCCCCGGGCGGGCCGAGGCGACCCGCCCGGCGGTCGGCCGCAGCCCCACGAGGTTGCCGAACGACGCCGGGTTGCGGATGCTGCCGCCGAGGTCGGAGCCGTCGGCGACCGGCAGCATCCCGGTCGTGACGGCCGCCGCGGCGCCGCCGCTGGAGCCGCCCGCCGACCGGGTGAGGTCGTAGGGGTTGCGGGTCGCGCCGAACACCTCGTTGAAGGTGTGGGAGCCCGCACCGAACTCCGGGGTGTTCGTCTTGCCGACGAACACGACGCCGGCGGAGCGCAGCCGGGCCGAGATAACGCTGTCGGCGGTCGCGACGTTGTCCCGGTAGACGAGCGAGCCGTGGGAGGTCGGCAGCCCCGCCACGTCCATGAGGTCCTTCACCGCGGTGGGCACGCCGTGCAGCGGGCCGCGCAGGACGCCGGCGGCCAGCTCCCGGTCACGTTCGCGGGCCGCGGCGAGCGCCTCCTCGGGACGGTAGGAGACGATCGCGTTCACGACGGGGTTGATCTCGTCGATCCGGGCGAGGTGGGCTGCGACGACCTCCTCGCTGGAGACCCGCCGGGTGCGGATGGCCTCGGCGAGCGCATGAGCGCTCATCGTGGTCGGGTCGTCGTTCATGCGTCCTCCAGAAGCATCCGGGCGACCTTCTCGCCGATGACGATCGCGGGCATCGCGGTGGTGGCGCGCGGGACCGTGGGCATGATCGAGCAGTCGGCCACGCGCAGGGCGTCGACCCCGTGCACGCGGGCGCGGGCGTCCGTCACGGCCATCGGATCGGACGCCGGGCCCATGCGGCACGTGCCCACCGGATGCCAGTAGTTGTCGGGGTGGGCGTACAGGTGGGCGCGCAGGGCGGCCGGCTCGAACGTGTCGGGGCCGGGATGCAGCTCGGCGCCGACGAGCGGGCTCAGCCCGGGGGACGCGGCCAGCTCGCGCAGGATGCCGACCCCCTCGGCGAGCATGGCGACGTCGGTGCCCTCGGGATCGCTGAGGAACCGGTGATCGATGACGGGCGCCGCCTCGGGGTCGGCCGAGCGGATGCGCACGAAACCGCGCGAGCGCGGCAGCAGCGCCGAGGTGCCGATGCTCCAGCGCGTGAGCTCGCCCCGGTGGGTCGGACTGTACGGCAGGAAGTGCAGGTCGAACGCCTCGGCCTCGAAGCTCGACGCGGCCTTGCCCATGGCCTGCTCGTCTGGTGTCCATCCGGCGGCCCGCGCGGCCGCCATCGCCGCGGACATCCGGTCGGATCCCTCCCAGCTCGTGAGCAGGAAAGGCTGGTCGTGCAGGTTCTCGCCGACGCCCGGCAGGTGCCGTACGAGGGGGATGCCCAACGGTGCGAGCTGCGCGTACGGGCCGATGCCGCTGCGCAGCAGCACGGTCGGCGAGTTGTACGCGCCGCTGGCGAGCACGACGGTGCCGGCGCGGACCACGACGGTCTCGCCGTGGCGGGTCACGACGACGCCGGTCGCACGGCCGCCCTCGACGACCACGCGGTCGACGAGGGCATCGCCGGCGATCGCGAGGTTCGGCGACGCGCGCACCGGGTCGAGATAGCCGAAGGAGGCGTTCACACGCACGCCGTCGCGGATGTTCATCGCCTCCGGTGCGAACCCGGCCGCCTGGTCCAGATCGTTCAGGCTCGGCAGCGTCGGCATCCCGACCGCGGGAGCCGCCTCGTACCAGGCGTGCTGCCACGGGGTGAGCTCGTCGGCGGCGAACTGGCGCACCCGCATCCGCCGCATCCCCTCCTCGAACAGCGGCAGCAGCTCGTCGGCGCCCCAGCCGCTCAGACCCGCCTCGACCCAGTCGTCGTAGTCGCGGCGGTGCCCCCAGGTCTGAGTGCAGCCGTTGACGTCGCTGCATCCGCCGATCGCCCTCGCCCGCTCGAAACCCACCGTCCACGGGTAGGAGTCGCCGGAGTCGTAGCCCCAGTCGTGCGAGCGCCCCAGCCGGGTCGCGTCGACGAAATCGGCCGGCCAGGCGGGATCGCCCTGCGGCCCGAAGTCCGGGCCCGCCTCCAGCAGCAGCACGTCGCGGCCCGCCTCGGTGAGCCGGGCGGTCACGACGCTGCCGGCGGTCCCGCCGCCGACGACGACGTACTCGATCTCTTCGGGGAGCGGCCGGGCCGCACCCGCCCTCGCGGCGGTGTCGGTCATGGTCGCTCCAGGAGACGTCGGGGGGTGTGGACGAGGATCCGCTCGGCGATCGCGGCACCGCCCAGCGCGGCGATGGCCGGTGCGATGCGGCGGAAGAGGTGGTCGTAGCCGTGGCCGCCGTTGACGTGCAGGTGCGACTTCATCCAGATGTCGGCGCCGACGACGAGCTGGCCTCCGTACCCCTCGGACAGGAGCCACTCGACCATGTCGAGGCGCTCGGCATCGGAGGGGCTGCGACGGTCGTGGCTGCCGTAGTGGGCGTCGGTGCCGAAGGTGTCGTAGGCGAGCACGGCGCCGGACTGCGCGATCTCGCGGTGGTATTCACGGTCCCACAGCTCGTCGAGGTGGCCGATGACGATCCGGTCTGCCGGCATCCCCTCGCTCAGCAGCGTCTCGAGCACCGCGACCCCGCCCTTGCCGCGGAACGACTGGTGCGTGTAGACGGCGGCGCCGGTCTCGGCCCCGGCCCGGGCGGCGGCGCGCAACGAGCGCCACTCGGCGTGGGTGATCGGCCAGCTCGTGCCGATCTCGCCGAGGACGGCGGGCAGGATGCCGGTGCCGTCGATGCCGTCGCGCAGCTGGGTCAGCAGGATCTCGGTGAGCACGTCGACGTCGGCGGCTCGCACCTCGTCGGGCATGGTGTCCTCGACGTAGAACCCGCCGCCGACCATGATGTGCACGCCCGCGGCCCGCGAGACCTCGGGCAGCCTCCCGAGCTGGCGTCCCATGCCCGGCAGCGTCAGCTCGACCACGCCCGAGGCGCCGGCGGCGGCGGCGTGCGCGAGCTCGCGCGCGGCGAGGTCGGCGTCGTCGAG
>JASGDW010000283.1:0-4103 GCA_047606965.1 Microbacterium sp. | reverse complement strand
TGTCGACGAGCACCGTGCGGACCGCCTCCGCGCCGGGCCCGAGCGCGACCACCCGACCGCCGAACGCCGTGATCCCCGCGATCTCGTCCTGCAGAACCGGCTCGGCCGACTCGGTGGAGCGGGAGGCGGCGAGGATGACGCCGCGCGGCCGCTGGCCGCGGAGGGCCCGCAGCAGGCGCACCTCGCGATCGACGTCGCGCTCCGTGGTCGCGATCGTCACCACCAGCCCTGCCTCGTCCGCCCCCCGGGCCACGCCCGCCGCGATCTGGCCGAAGTACGGGTCGGCGATGTCGGCGACGAGCAGCGCGATGATCGCGGCGGTGCCGCGGGCGGTGGCCTGGGCCGACAGGTTGGCGGTGTACCCGAGCCGCGCGGCGACCGCCTCGACCCGGTCGCGGTAGGAGTCGGCGACCTTGCGGGTCGAGCCGTTGAGCACGCGCGACGCGGTGGCGAGCGACACTCCCGCCTCGCGGGCGACGTCCTCCAGGGTCGAGGCGGCGATGCGCCCGGTGCCCCCGCTGGTGTCCGACATCACCGCGAGTCTAGAACGAAGCGAGCAGCGGAGAGATGGCCGACCCGAACGCGGCAGCCGTGCGGCGTGCCGCCGCCGCCGCCGGGGTCGCCCAGACGTCCTCGTTGAAGATCTCCACCTCGATGTCGCGGTCGTAGCCCGTCTCGAGCACCGCACGGGTCAGCGGGGCGAAGTCGATCACGCCGTCGCCCGGATAGTGACGCGACAGCAGCACGTCGGCGGCCAGCGGGGTCTTCCAGTCGCACACCTGATAGGTGGCGATGCGGCCCTCGCGCCCGGCGCGGGCGATCTGCGCGAGCACGTCAGGATCCCACCAGATGTGGAAGGTGTCGACCGTGACCCCGACCACGCCCGGGTCGAAGTCGGCGGCGATGTCGAGCGCCTGGCCGAGGGTGGAGACCACGGCGCGGTCGGAGACGTACATCGGATGCAGCGGCTCGATCGCCAGCGTCACCCCCGCCGCCTCGGCCTCGGGCGCCAGCTCGCCGATCGCGTCGCGCACCCGCTCGCGGGCCCCGGCGAGATCGCGGGAGCCGGACGGGATGCCGCCGGCCACGAGCACGAGCACGGCCTGCGAGCCCGCCGCCCCGGCCGCCGCGAGCGTCGCGGCCTCCTCGATCGCGAGGCGGTTGTCGTCGAGGGCGGCACGGCGTTCGGAACCCTCGGGAAGGGTGAAGAACCCGCCGCGGCAGTGGGTCGAGAAGCGCAGGCCGGAGTCGGCGAGCATCCGCGCCGCGTCCGCCAGTCCCACCTCCTGCACCGGCTCGCGCCACAGGCCGATCGCCTGGACGCCTGCGTCGACGGTGGCCTGCAGCGCCTCGGCGAGGCCGGCGCGTTTGAGGGTCGCCTGGTTGATCGACAGCCGGGGGTCGGGCACGGTCATACGTCCACTCCGTTCAGGCGGAGCAGGCCGTGCCATCGCTCGGCGGCGAGCCCGGGCCGCTCGAGGGCGCCGGACTCGCTCGCGAGCCGGACGATCTCCGACAGGTGCGGCAGGCTGCGGGCGGAGTGCAGGCCGCCCACCATCTGGAACGCGGCCTGGTGCCCGTTGAGCCACGACAGGAACGCGACCCCGGTCTTGTAGTAGAAGGTCGGAGCGGCGAACACCTGACGGCTCAGCGCCTCGGTCGGTGCGAGGATGCGCAGGTACTCGTCCGGCCGGCCGGCGTCGAGCGCCTGGATCGCGGCCGAGGCGACCGGGGTGATGGCCGCGAACGCGCCCAGCAGGGCGTCGGAGTGGGTGCGCGACGCGGACGCCGCGCCGGAATCCGCGATCAGGCCGACGTAGTTGAAGTCGTCGCCGGTGAACATGCGCACGCCCTCGGGCAGCCGCTCCCGCACGGCGATCTCGGCGTCCGCGTCGAGCAGGCTCATCTTGACGCCCGCGACCTTGCCCGGGTTCTCCTCGATGACCCGGATGAGCACGTCGGATGCCGTGCGCCAGTCGTCCGAGCCGAAGTAGCCGGCCAGCTGCGGGTCGAAGGCGGTGCCGAGCCAGTGGAGCACGACCGGGGTGGTCGCCGCCTGCAGCACCGCCGCGTACACGCGGAGGTAGTCGGCCCGGCTCGTCGCGGCTCGCGCGAGGTGACGGGACGCCATGAGCACGGGGCCCGCGCCCTGCTCCTCGGTGAAGTGCAGATGTTCGAGGTAGGCGTCGATGACCTGCGAGAGCGTGATCGCCTCGTCCTCGACGTGGTCGGTGTTCACGCCGACCACGAGGGAGCCGCCCTCCTCCCGCGCGACCTGCGCGGAGCGGGAGATCAGCTCGCGGGTGGCGGCGGCGTCCAGTCCCATGTTGCGCTGGGCGGTGTCCATGGCGTCGGCCACCCCGAGCCCCCAGGAGTACACGTGCCGGCGGAAGGCCAGGGTCGCATCCCAGTCGATCTCCGCGGGACGGCCGGGCGTGTTGTCGGCCCATGCGTAGGGAACGACGTGCGCCGCGGCGTAGGCGACACGGCTGCGCAGGGGCGCGGTCGGCCGGGCGGTGGCGGCGGGCTCGCCGAGGGCGACTCGGCGCGTGAGGCCGGAGCCGGCGAGGAGGGTGAGCTGCGACATCCGTCTCAGTCCAGGGTCAGCGCCGGCAGTTCGACCTTGCGGCCCTCGCGGCTGGACTCGAGGCCGGCTTCGGCCAGGAGGACGCCGCGGGCGCCGGCGAGCAGGTCGAAGGGGTAGTCGGTGCCCAGCGCATACGAGGTGAGGAACTCCTCCCACTGCTGCCGGAAGCCGTTCTGGAACACGTCGTTGACCGGCACCTGCGCCCAGTCGGCGTCGTAGTCGTGCTCGTCCTCCAGGTCGGGGTTCCACACCGGCTTCGGCGTCGCGGTGCGGTGCTGGATCTTCGCGCCGAACAGGCCCACCACGGCCGACCCGTGGGTGCCGTCGACGTGGAACTCGACCAGCTCGTCGCGGTTCACGCGGGTGGTCCAGCTGGAGTTGATCTGCGCGACGACGCCGCCGTCGAGCTCGAAGACGCCGTAGGCGGCGTCCTCGGCGTCCGCGTCGTAGTGCTCGCCGTTCTCGTCCCAGCGATCGGGGATGTGCACGGCCGCCTGCGCGTAGACGCTCTTCACCCCGCCGAAGAGGTTCTCGAGGATGTAGTTCCAGTGGGGGAACATGTCGACGATGATCCCGCCGCCGTCGGCGACCCGGTAGTTCCAGCTCGGGCGCTGGGCCTGCTGCCAGTCGCCTTCGAACACCCAGTAGCCGAACTCGCCGCGCACCGACAGGATGCGGCCGAAGAAACCCGAGTCGATGAGCCGGCGGAGCTTCTGCAATCCCGGCAGGTACAGCTTGTCGTGCACGACGCCGGTCTTGACCCCGGCCTGGGCGGCGAGGCGCGCGAGCTCCAGCGCCTCCTCGACGGTCTCGGCCGTGGGCTTCTCGGTGTAGATCGTCTTACCGGCCGCGATCGCCTTGCGCAGTGCCGCGGCGCGCGCCTTGGTCACCAGGAAGTCCGCGTAGATCTCCCACCGCGGATCGGCCAGGGCCGCATCCAGGTCGGTCGTGTAGTCCTCGATCCCGTGCTGCGCCGCGATCTCGGCGAGCTTGGCCTCGCTGCGGCCCACCAGCAAGGGCTTGACGGTGATCCTCGAGCCGTCGGGCAGTTCGATCCCCCCCTGATCCCGGATCGCCAGGATCGAACGCACCAGATGCTGCCGGTACCCCATGCGCCCGGAGACGCCGTTCATGATGATCCCGATCTCGCGGGCGGCGGGTGACGACGCCAGCGTCGTCGCCGTCTCGATGGTCGTCTGTGACACGGTCCGGTTCTCGCTTTCCTCGTGCTCGCGCCTCCGAAGGGTAAGCGCTTTCCAATAAGTGTGCCCCACAACGGGGCCGGGCGCAACTGCGGCGATCCTTCCCAGACACCTCGACGTGAGGCAAGACGTGAGCGCCCGAGGCATCACCCGTCCCCGCCCCGCCAGAGCGGGGCGGGGGCGGGCGACATCCCCAGACGCCCCGCAGCATCGCACCCCGCACGACACCGCCCCGTCCACACCCCTCCGACCCCGCACGTGCGATCGCCGCCGCCCCGCACCCCGCACCCCGCACCCCGCACCCCGCACCCCGC
>JASGDW010000282.1:0-2645 GCA_047606965.1 Microbacterium sp. | reverse complement strand
GCTGGACGTCGGCGGCACGAGCGCCGACGTCGCCGTCGTCCGCGACGGCGCTCCGCAACGTCGCTACCGCGGCGAGGTCGCGGGCATGCCGGTCGCCCTGCCGCAGGTCGACGTGCTGCCCATCGGCGCGGGCGGCGGCTCCCTCGCCGCCGTCGACGCCTTCGGCTCGCTGCGGGTCGGGCCGGGCAGCGCGGGCGCCGACCCGGGCCCGGCGGCCTGCGGCGGCGTCCACGCCACGGTGACGGATGCCCACCTCGTCCACGGCACGCTCGACTCGGCGGGACTGCTCGGCGGCGCACTCGCCCTGCACCCCGAACGGGCCCGGCGGGCGGTGCACGAGGACGTCGCCGCCCCCCTGGGCCTGTCGGTCGAGGAGGCGGCGGGCAGCATCCTCCGCATCGCCGACGGGCGGATGGCCGACGCGTTGCGTGCGGTGACCGTCGCGCGCGGCATCGACGTGCGGGACTTCGCCCTCATGGCGTTCGGCGGCGCCGGACCGATGCACGCCTGCGCGATCGCCGCCGATCTCGGCATCCGCAGGGTGATCGTCCCCCGTCATCCCGGACTGACCTCCGCGATGGGGCTGCTCATGGGCGACGGCGGCTATGAGATCTCCCGCACCCGCGTGTCGCCGTTGGAGCGGCTCGACCACGACGCCCTGGACACGCTGCTCGCCGAGATGGTCGCCGAGGCGACCCGGCTGCTGGCGGACGCCGGCATCCACGAGGAGCCCGAGATCGGCCTGGACCTCGATCTGCGCTACGCCGGGCAGGCGTACGAGCTGACCGTCCCGGCCCCCGCGGCGCGGCTGCGGGCTGCGGACGTCCCTGGCGTCCGCGAGGGCTTCCACCGCGCGCACGAGGCCGTCCACGGCCACGCGCGGCCCCGGGTGCCGGTCGAGCTGGTCACGCTCCGCGTCCGTGCCCGTCTGCCGCGCGCCGCCGCGGACTGGGTCGCCGACCCGGTGCGGACGGACGCCGTGCCGGAGGGCGTCCGCGACGGCGTCGACCGCCTCGGCCGCCCGGTGTGCTACCGCGTGATCGACCGCGCGAACGTGTCCGTCGGGCTGGCGGGCCCGGCGATCGTCTCCCAGCCGGACACGACGACCCTGCTGCCGGCGCGATGGCGGGTCGTGCGCGTGGACGTTGCGGGGATGGTGCTCGAGCGCGACGGGACCGGCGACGAGGGGAGCGCGGCATGAGGGTGACCGATGCGGTGGCGCGTGAGCTGCTGTGGAACGGCTTCGACGCGGCGGTGGCCGAGATGTCGCTGCTGCTCCAGCGCAGCTCGTTCTCGCCGATGATCCGGGAGATGCTCGACTTCTCCTGCGGGTTCCTCGACGCGCGGGGACGCCTGGTCGCCGACTCCCACCTGATCCCGGCACAGGCGGGGACCCTGGAGTTCGCGCTCGCCGGCGCCCTCGCCCGCACCGGTCCGCTCGCTCCCGGCGACGTCGTGGTCACGAACGACCCGTATCAGGGTGCGACGCATCTGCCGGACGTGGAGGTGTTCGCCCCCGTGCACGCCGACGGCCTGCTGCTCGGCTACGTCGCGACCGTCGCCCACCACGTCGACATCGGCGGCATCGCGGCGCGCAACCGCGGCGCCGTCCCCGGCGGCGCGGGCTCCCGCGACCTGTTCGAGGAGGGGCTGCAGCTGCCGCCGGTGCGACTGTTCGAGCGCGGCGCCCGCAACGAGGGACTGTGGCAGGTGGTGCTGCGCAACGTGCGCGACCCCGAGTCGGTCGCCGGGGACCTGGAGGCGCAGCTGTCCGCCTGCCGTCGTGGCGCGGAAAGGCTCGGCGAGCTCGCAGCCCGGCACGGGGCCGCGACCCTCGTGGACGCTGCCGCCGATCTCGTCGACGACACGTCGGCGCGCGCCGAGGCCGTGCTGCGCACGTGGCCCGAGCGCACCGTGCGAGCGGAGGGGCTGCTCGACGGCGACGGGCTCGACTACCGTCGACCGCTCCCGGTGACGGCGGCCGTGACCGTGCGAGAGGGGCGGATGGTCGTGGACCTCGAAGGCTCCGCCGCGCAGACCGAGGGCACGTTCAACGTCCCGTGGTCGAGCACGCATGCGGGGCTGTACTACGCGCTGCGCTGCTTCCTCGGGCCCGGCATCCGCCAGAACCACGGGTACATGCGGCACGTCGAGGTTCGCGCCGAGGAGGGGTCGCTGTTCCGGCCGCGGCGGCCGGCGGCGGTCGTGTCGCGGCACATGGCGGTGCAGGTGCTGACGGACGCCGTGTTCCGCGCGCTGTCCGAGCTGCTGCCGGAACGGGCGGTCGCCGCCGCCCACGTGTCTTTCCCGATGCTGCTGATGCGCACGACCGACCCTCGCACCGGTGCGCAGAAGACGCTCATGGACACCGTGGGCGGCGGTGGCGGGGCGCGTGCGCACGCCCCCGGCGACGACGGCATCGACTCCTACACCTCGAACTGCGCGCTGATCCCGGCCGAGGTGATCGAGCTGGAGTACCCCTGGCGGGTGCGTGCGACGGCGCTCGTCGACGACAGCGCCGGTGCGGGGGCGCAGCGCGGGGGGCGGGCGGTGCGTCGCGACTACGAGCTGCTGGCGCAGGAGGCGACCGGCCGGGTCGCCGCGGAGCAGCGTCGTCCGGGCAACGTCGCGCGCGGAGCGCGCGG
>JASGDW010000281.1:0-3781 GCA_047606965.1 Microbacterium sp. | reverse complement strand
CTGCCGCATGAGCTGCGCGCCGACCCCGTCGCCGCGGGCCGGCGGCGCGGTCACGACGCGGCCGATGCGCGCAGCGTCCTCGTCGCGCAGGATGCGGAGGGTCGCCAGCACGGCGTCGCCCTCGCTCGCCCAGAGCAGCTCGGCGTCGGGGTCGAGGTCGCGGCCGTCGAGCTCGGGGTAGGGACACGCCTGCTCGACGACGAACACGTCCACGCGCAGGCGCAGGATGCGGTAGAGCGTGGAGGCGTCGAGGTCGGCCGCGGCGGCGCGATGGAACGCGAGCGCCATCGTCAGCGGGACCAGGCCGCGGCGAACTTGGACAGCAGCCGGGCGAACTCGGCCCGTTCGGCGGGCGTGAAGTCGGCGAGCGCGGCGACGATCGTGTCGCGTCGTTCGCCGCGGAACCCGCGGACCAGCGACCGCCCGGCATCCGTCAGCGCGATGCGCGTGCGCCGCGCGTCGTCGGGATCGGCCTCACGTCGCACGAAGCCGAGCTCGACGCCCTGCTGCACGAGCCGCGATGCGCGGGGCTGGCCGACGTCGAGGAGATCGCCCAGCTCGCTCACCGTCAGCGGGCCGGACGCCGCGGCCAGCGCCTCCAGCAGGCGCAGGCGCGCGGGCCCGGACGCGAGGTGCCCGTGCGACGGCGCGCCCGGCCACCCGCCCTCGTGCCCCGCCATCGCGAACGGGGGGAATCCGGGGCCGTGGCGGCCGCGGGCGCCGTGCAGCCCCGGGCCGGGCTCACCGCCGTGCGGCCCGCGGGGCGGACGACGGCCGCGAAGCGTCACCAGTGCGGCGAAGATCTGCTCGACGGGGTCGTCCTGCGGCGTCATACCGCAAATCTACATGCCACTTGACATGCTTGTTGAATGCATGTCAAGATACATGCACATGCGATGCGGCAAGTATCGCTTCGGGGTCGCCGCCCCCTGAGCGCGGCGCGAGAGAGGATCCCCCATGACAGAGAACGAGAACACCCACACCACCGCATCCGACCGCCCGATCGAGTACTGGCTGCGCGTGACCGATCGGCTCGTGGCCGCCAGCTTCGCCCAGGCGTTCGCCGCCGAGGGCGTCACCCACGGCGAATGGCGCGCGCTGAGCACCCTCGCGGGCAGCGCCCCCGGCGTCTCACCGACGCTCGCCGCGCGCGATGACGGCCACCTGCAGAGCCTGGTCGCCCGCGGCTGGGTCGCCGTCGTGGACGGCGCCTGGACGCTGACCGATGCCGGGCGCGCGGCGGCCGAGCGGCTGGAACGCGTCGCCGACGGCGTGCGCGAGCGCATCGCCGCAGCCGTCACCGGCGCGGACGAGACCCTCAGCCACCAGCTCGAAGCCCTCGCCCGCGCACTGGGCTGGAACGAGAAGCTCGCCGAGCTCGACGACGCGGGCGCCGGCCCGGGTTTCGAGCACGGCTTCGGACCCGGCCGTCGCGGCTTCGGGCCGGCGATCGCCGGCGGACACGGCGGGTTCCGCGGGTTCCGCGGGCATGGCGGGTTCCGCGAGCACGGCGGATTCCGCGGGTTCCGCGGGTTCGGGCCGGCCTTCGCGGGGCGCGGCTTCCCGCGCGGCTTCGGCGAACACGGCCACGTGCCGCCGGCGGCCGATCCCGGTTCCGCGGAGCGCGGGTTCGACGGCTGCGGCCCGGTCGACCCGGCCTCCGGTCCCCACCGGGGCCACCGGAGCGCGCGCGACGGCTACGGTCCTGCGCTCTGACGCGGCCGTGGCGGCTCAGAGCCCGGGTGCCCCCGCGTCCGTACCGCCCACGTCCGTCCGATGGAAGTTCACGTGCGAGCGGGACGCCGTCGGACCGCGCTGACCCTGATAACGGTTGCCGTAGGGACCCGAGCCGTACGGGTTCTCGGCCGGCGAGGACAGCCGGAAGAAGCACAGCTGCCCGATCTTCATCCCCGGCCACAGCGTGATCGGCAGCGTCGCGACGTTCGAGAGCTCGAGGGTGACGTGACCGGTGAAGCCCGGGTCGATGAAACCGGCGGTGGAGTGCGTGAGCAGACCCAGACGGCCGAGCGACGACTTCCCCTCCAGCCGCGCCGCGACATCGTCCGGCAGCCCCACGACCTCGAACGTGGAGCCGAGGGCGAACTCACCGGGGTGGAGGACGAACGGCTCGTCCGGCGCGACCTCGATGAGCCGCGTCAGCTCGGGCTGATCGACCGCCGGGTCGATGAAGGGGTACTTGTGGTTGTCGAAGAGCCGGAAGTACCGGTCGAGCCGAACATCGACGCTCGAGGGCTGCACCATCGAGGCATCCCAGGGGTCGAGCACGACGCGATCGGCCAGCACCTCGGCACGGATGTCGCGGTCGGAGAGCAGCACGGGTTCAGCCTATCGAGGGCCCGCGGCGCCGCGCGCGTGTCATAACTCCGCCTGAATTCGTGCCGACCCCTGCTGACCCTCCCGAAACATCAGGGCAAACACGTCCGACGTCCCCGCCCAGGCGGAGTAGGGCACACGCAGCAGCGGATCACCGCCACTGTTATGCTGACCGGGCGCCTTCGGCGCAGCGGGGCTGTAGTTCAATGGCAGAACTTCTGCTTCCCAAGCAGACAGCGCGGGTTCGATTCCCGTCAGCCCCTCTCTCAGAAAAACCGTGGTCGACAAGGTCTTTCAGGCCTCAGCGGCGGAGCCCGAGAACGGGTTCAGACCCCCTCGTGCACTTCCGAGGACTCACGGGCCACCCGCCCCCGGGCGTCTGGCGACCGGCGCTGGCCGCGCCGGCGTTCACGCGCGCGAGGGGGTATGCGGAAGGCCGCCCGACGACTCGCGCAGCCCAACCCGCGGGCGACGAGGTCTCGGGCCGCCGCGTGGACGGCTTCGGCCGTGGAGTAGCGTCGGCGGCGTGACCACGTTCTTCCTCGCGCGACACGGCGAGACCGTGTGGCACGCCGACCACCGCTACGCCGGCGTCTCCGACGTCGCCCTGACCCGGCACGGTCTGGGCCAGGCCGCCGCGCTGGGCGCGTGGGCGGCGGACGCCCGCCTCGACGCGATCCTCGCGTCGCCGCTGACGCGCGCGACGCGCTCCGCGTCGTACGCCTCCTCGACGAGCGGACTCGACGTGCGCATCGAGCCGCGCCTGATCGAGATCGACTTCGGCGCCGGCGAGGGGCTCACGCCGGAGGAGCTGGCCGCGCGCTTCCCCGACGAGTGGGATGCGTTCCGGCGGGCGCCGGCAAGCGATCCGCTGCCCGAGGCGGAGAGCGGACGCGACGCCATCCGGCGCGCGCTGCCGGTCTTCGACGAGCTCGTGACCGAGATCCCCGAGGGGCGCGTGCTCATCGTCGCCCATGCGACGCTGCTGCGCCTGCTGCTGTGCGAGCTGGCCGGCATCGACCCGGACGGCTACCGCGATCTCTTCCCGGTGCTCGGCAACTGCACCGTCACGACGCTGGCCTATCCGTGGATGCCGGAGCACGAGGGCGAGGGACGACCGCGAGCGCGTCTGCTGGGATTCGACGTCCCACCCTCCCGCGCCCGCGTCTGACGGCGGACGTCGCACGAGGGATCGGACGACCGTCCAGGCCCGGAGAGCCGCGCCGGGCGCACAGCGCACCGACGCCGGGGCTGTCACTCGTACCGGGTCAGCCGCCGCAGCGGCGGCTGCGCACCCGGCCCGGTCACGGCGTCCGCGCCCACGGCGCAGGCGGCCCGCAACGCCCGCTCGGGCTCCCACCCCGCGTGCAGTGCGAGGGTGATCGCCGCGCAGAAGGCGTCGCCCGCCCCCACGCTGCTGACCGCGCGCACCCTCGGCGCCGCGGCG
>JASGDW010000280.1:0-5791 GCA_047606965.1 Microbacterium sp. | reverse complement strand
TCGTCGTACAAGGACCTGCCGCTGACGATCTACCAGATCCAGGACAAGTACCGCGACGAGGCGCGCCCCCGCGCCGGCCTCCTGCGCGGCCGCGAGTTCACGATGAAAGACGCCTACTCCTTCGACTCCTCCGACGCGGGCCTGGACGCCAGCTACCAGTCGCAGCGCGACGCCTACGAGCGCATCTTCCAGCGTCTCGGCCTGGAGTACGTGATCGTCGCCGCCGACAACGGGCTGATGGGCGGAGCGCGCAGCGAGGAGTTCCTGCACCCCACGCCGGTCGGCGAGGACACGTTCGTGCGCTCGGCCGGCGGCTACGCCGCCAACGTCGAGGCCTTCACGACGATCGTCCCCGACCCCATCCCGTTCGACGGGCTCGGCGCTCCGGTGATCTTCGACTCGCCGAACACGCCGACGATCCAGACGCTCGTCGACCACTCGAACGCGCACCTCGCGGCCCCGGCGCCCGGGATCGCCGGCCCGGCGACGGATACCGCGACCGAGTGGACCGCCGCGCACACGCTCAAGAACGTCGTGCTGGCCCTCACCCACCTCGACGGCACCCGCGAGCTCGTGATCGTCGGCATCCCCGGCGACCGCGAGGTCGACCAGAAGCGCGCCGAGGTCGCCTTCGCCCCGGCCGAGGTCGAGGCCGCCACCGACGAGGACTTCGAGAGGCATCCGCTGCTGGTCAAGGGCTACATCGGCCCCTGGTCCGAGACCGGCCCCGTCCTCGGGGAGGAGTCGGCCACCGGCATCCGCTACCTGCTCGACCCGCGCGTCGTCGACGGCACCGGCTGGATCACCGGCGCGAACGTCGACCAGAAGCACGTGCACTCCCTGGTCGCCGGCCGCGACTTCGTCGCAGACGGCACGGTCGAGATCGCGAACGTGCGCGAGGGCGACCCGGCGCCCGACGGCTCCGGCCCGGTCACGCTCGCCCGTGGCATGGAGATCGGCCACGTCTTCCAGCTCGGCCGGTTCTTCGCCGAGACCCTGGGGCTGAAGGTGCTCGACGAGAACGGCAAGCTCGTCACCGTCACGATGGGCTCCTACGGCATCGGGGTCACCCGCATCCTCGCGATCATCGCCGAGCTGGGCAACGACGAGAAGGGGCTGATCTGGCCGGCCTCGGTCGCCCCGTTCGACGTGCACGTGGTCGCCACCGGAAAGGACGCGGTCGCGTTCGAGGTGGCCGAGCGGCTCTCCGCCGACCTCGAGTCCGCGGGCCTCGACGTGCTCTACGACGACCGTCCCAAGGTCTCGCCGGGCGTGAAGTTCGGCGACGCCGAGCTCGTGGGCGTGCCGACCATCGTGATCGTGGGCCGCGGGGCGGCCGAGGGCCGGGTCGAGCTGTGGCACCGTCGCACCGGCGAGCGCGAGGCCGTTCCGGCCGAGGAGGCCGTGGCGCGGCTGCGCCCGGTCCATCCCGGCGCGACCCGGCCGGCCTGATCGTCAGGCGGTCCGGCCCGCCCAGGTGACGAACGTGTAAACCTCCGGCGGCGGGCGCCCCTCGTCGTCGTCGCACGGCGCCCGAATCGATATCGTCGTCTCGTGCCCGACCAGCCGTCCTCCGCGCCGCGCCCCACCCACCCGCTCGCGATCGCTCCCGTGGTCGCCCCGCCGGCCTCGGTCGACGGCTTCGTGAAGCAGTTCCTGCAGAACCTCAACTTCGGCCAGGGCGTGGCGCTGTCGGCGTCCGAGACCAACGACCGCTACCTCGCCCTGGCGGCCACCGTCCGCGACTACCTCATGGCGCGGTGGCTCGACGACCGGGCGCGTCAGGCCCGGCAGCGGTCGAAGACGGTGTGCTACCTCTCGGCCGAGTACCTGCTCGGGCGGCAGCTGGACAACAACCTGCTCGCGTCCCGTCTCACCGACATCGCCACCGAGGCGCTCGCGCAGTGCGGCATCGACATCGACGATCTGCGCGCGGTCGAGGTCGAGCCGGGACTGGGCAACGGGGGGCTCGGCCGCCTGGCGGCCTGCTTCGTCGACTCGCTCGCGACGCTGAGCGTGCCCGCGATCGGGTACGGCATCCGCTACGAGTACGGGATCTTCCGGCAGACCTTCGTCGACTCTCAGCAGGTGGAGCAGCCGGACGCGTGGCTGCGGATGGGATCGCCGTGGGACTTCCCGCACCCCGAGGCCGCGCAGACGATCTCGTTCGGCGGCCGCACCGAGACCTTCGACGACGCCGGGGCGACCCGCACCCGGTGGGTGCCGGAGTGGAACGTCCTCGCCGTCCCCTACAACATGATGGTGCCCGGCTACCACAACGGCCGCGTCAACACCCTGCGCCTGTGGCGGGCCGCCGCCACGAACGCCTTCGACCTGCGCGTCTTCAACTCCGGCGACTACGAGGAGTCGGTGCGCGCCCAGACCTACGCCGAGAACATCTCCAAGGTGCTCTACCCCGAGGACTCCACGCCGCAGGGCAAGGAGCTGCGCCTGCAGCAGCAGTACTTCTTCGTCGCCGCCTCCATCGCCGACGTCATCGAGAACGTGCTGCCGGCGGAGGCCGACCTCGCGGAGCTGCCGGAGCGGGTGATCTTCCAGCTCAACGACACCCATCCCGTCATCGGCGTCCCGGAACTCATGCGCGTGCTCGTCGACGTGAAGGGGATGGGATGGGACGCCGCGTGGCGCATCACCCGGCAGTGCTTCGCCTACACCTGTCACACCCTGCTGCCCGAGGCGCTCGAGGTGTGGCCGGTCGACCTGCTCGGCCGGCTCCTGCCGCGGCACCTGGAGATCATCTACCGCATCAACGAGGAGTTCCTCGCCGCGGTGCGCGAACGCTTCGGCGACGACGAGCTGCGCATCCGGGACATGTCGATCATCGGGGAGCACCCGTTCCGATCCGTGCGGATGGCGCACCTGGCCACGGTGGCGAGCTCGACCGTCAACGGCGTCGCCGAGCTGCATTCGCAGCTGCTGCGCGACAGGGTGCTGCACGACTTCGCGCAGCTGTGGCCCGAGAAGTTCACCAACGTCACCAACGGCGTCACGCCGCGCCGTTTCATCCGCCTGGCCAATCCCGGTCTCGCCGCCCTGGTCACCGAGGCGCTCGGCCCGGGCTGGACGGTCGACCTCGAGAGGCTGCGCGGCCTGGAGGCCTTCGCCGAGGACCCGGAGTTCCGGGAGCGGTTCGCGGCCGTGAAGGCGGCGAACAAGCGCCGTCTGGGCGACGTCCTGCGCGCCCGCGACCAGCTCGCGGTCGACGACACGCACCTGTTCGACGTCATGGTCAAGCGGCTGCACGAGTACAAGCGTCAGATGCTGAAGGTGCTGCACATCGTCAGCCTCTACGAGGGGGTGCTCTCCGGCCGCCTGCCGGTGGACGGCATCCGGCCCCGGACCTTCGTGTTCGCCGCGAAGGCGGCGCCCGGATACGCGATGGCCAAGCGCATCATCCACCTGATCAACGCGGTCGGCGCGGTCGTCAACGCCGATCCGCGGCTCGACGGCCGGCTGAGAGTGCTCTTCCCCGCCAACTACAACGTCACCCTGGCCGAGAGCATCATCCCGGCCGCCGATCTGTCCGAGCAGATCTCGCTGGCCGGCAAGGAGGCCTCCGGCACCGGCAACATGAAGCTCGCGCTGGCCGGTGCCCTCACGATCGGCACCGACGACGGCGCCAACGTCGAGATCCGCCGGCTGGTCGGCGACGAGCACTTCTTCCTGTTCGGGATGACCGAGCCCGAGGTCGAGGCGCTGCGGGCGAAGGGGTACCGGCCCGCCGACTGCTACCAGGCCGACGAGCGGCTGCGGCGCGCGATGGACCTCATCGCCTCGGGAGCGTTCTCGGGCGGGGACCGGTCGGTGTTCGAGCCGATCGTGTCGAATCTGCTCTACGACGACCGGTTCATGGTGCTGGCGGATTTCGCGTCCTATCTCGATGCGCAGGAGCGGGTGGACGCCGCCTACGCCGATCCGGACGGCTGGACCCGCTCGAGCATCCTCAACGTCGCGCGGTGCGGATACTTCTCCTCCGATCGGGCGATGCGCGAGTACCTCGAACGCATCTGGCACGCCGCGCCCCTGCGCTGAGGCGCGGACGCCCCGGCGCCTCTGGCGCGGGGCGCATCGGGTAACGTTGCAGGGATGCGGCGCCCCGTGCGCGCGAGAAGTGAAGAGGGAGGGCACCGTGGACATCGATCTGGGACTTTTGCGGACGGTCGAGCGTGAGAAGGAGATCCCCTTCGACGAGCTCGTCGCCATCATCGAGCAGGCGATCCTCACCGCCTATGCGAAGCACACCTCGGACACCGGCGAGCTCCCCGACGGCACGCGCGCCCAGCTGGACCGCAAGACCGGGCACGTCGCGGTCTTCGTACCCCTGCGCGACGACGAGGGCGTCGTCGTCGGCGAGGAGGAGTCGACGCCGGAGGACTTCGGCCGCATCGCGGCGTTCGCCGCCAAGCAGGTCATCAGCCAGCGGTTGCGCGACATCGCCGACGACGCCGTGTTGGGGGAGTTCCGCGGCAAGGAGGGCGACATCGTCGCCGGCATCGTGCAGCAGGGGCCCAACCCGCGCATGGTCCACGTCGACCTCGGAGCCGTCGAGGCGATCCTGCCGCCGGAGGAGCAGGTACCCGGTGAGGAGTACCGGCACGGCTCGCGCATCCGCGTCTACGTGACCTCGGTCGGCAAGGGCGCCAAGGGCCCGTCCATCACCGTCTCCCGCACCCACCCGGGGCTCGTGCGAAAGCTCTTCGCCCTCGAGGTGCCCGAGATCGCCTCCGGCGTCGTCGAGATCGTCTCCCTCGCCCGGGAGGCCGGGCACCGCACCAAGATGGCGGTGCGTACCTCCGACCCGGTCGTCAACGCCAAGGGCGCGTGCATCGGCGAGCTCGGACGGCGCGTGCGCGCCGTGACCGAGGAGCTGGGCGGCGAGAAGATCGACATCGTCGACTACGACCCGGAGCTCGCGGCGTTCGTCGCCAACGCGCTCTCGCCCGCCAAGGTGACCTCGAGCTTCGTCCTCGACGCCAAGATCAAGGCCGTCCGCGCGCTCGTTCCGGACTACCAGCTCTCGCTGGCGATCGGCAAGGAGGGACAGAACGCACGGCTGGCGGCCAAGCTCACCGGAGCCAAGATCGACATCCAGCCCGACTCGGTGCTCGAGGGCTGAGCACCGTCGGGTCCGCGCGAGGGGGTAGGATGGAACCCGTACGAATGTGCGTCGGCTGTCGCACCCGTGCTCCCCGATCCGACCTCCTCCGGGTGGTCGTGCGCGGTTCGCAGCTCGTCCCGGACGAGCGGGCCGTGCTCCCGGGGAGAGGCGCGTGGCTGCATCCGACGAGGCATTGCATGGATGTCGCGCTGCGCCGTCATGCGTTCGTACGGGCATTGCGTGTGTCAGGCCCGCTTGACACGCAGACCATCGAGAAACGGCTGAACGGCTATGGACACAAAGTGAACGGCTCGAAATGAGACCCGTCCGCGACTAACGGTCTGCCCTGTCCGGGGTGGGCCCCAGACAGGAGAATTGTGGCAAACCCACGCGTGCACGAGATCGCTGCCGAGCTCGGCGTCGACAGCAAGATCGCCCTCGCGAAGCTGAAGGAGCTCGGCGAGTACGTCAAGAGCCCTTCGTCGACGATCGCCCCGCCGGTCGCTCGCAAGCTCCGCGCGGCCCTCGAGGCCGACGGCGTCGCAACCCCGCAGGCGACTCCCGCGGCATCCCCGCGCCCGGCCGGCCGGCCCGGTCCCGCCCGTCCCGTCCCGCCTCGCCCGGCTCCCGGCCCGGCGTCCACGACTCCCGCGCCGGCCGCGCCGAGGCCCG
>JASGDW010000279.1:0-3562 GCA_047606965.1 Microbacterium sp. | reverse complement strand
TGCTCCGCCGGCTCTCAGCCTGCGAGCCGGCGGGGCCACACGGGCGGGCGGTGCACGCGCCGGCCGCCCAGTGATGCTCCGCCGGTGGCGATCCGGGCACTCGTCACCCGAACGAAACATCGTCGCAACAAGAAAGGATCCATCTAGACATATATTGGATCCATTCTTTCGTGAGGGAGAAACACCCGTGCAACCTGAATCCTGGAGCATGACGGAGTGAGCACCACGACAACCCCCGGTCCGACGGGCGTCCTGACAGCGGTCCGCCGACGCGCGGTCGTCCCCGGCGTGTCGGCGGCCGAGCGCCGGTGGCTGACGTGGCCGCCGCTGATCTTCTTCGCGGCCGCGCTCGGCGTGCCCATCGTCGTCCTCGTCGCCCAGTCCCTCGAAGGCGGCGGCACGGCGTACGCCGAGATGTTCGATGTCGCGGCGCTGCCCGGAGCGCTGGTCCGCACCCTCGTCATGGCCGTGGTCACGATGGTGCTGACGGGGATCCTCGGCGCCGCCTACGGGCTCGCCATCGTCTCCTCTCCCACCTGGCTGCGCGTCTTCCTGCTCGCGGCGCTCATGCTGTCGCTGTGGACCTCGGTGATGGTGCGCACGTTCGGGTGGATGCTGCTGGAGCTGCCCAAGGGCGCCATCTACTGGTTCCTCGGCCTGTTCGGGCTCGCGGACGAGCCGGTCGAGCTCTATCAGACGACGATCGGCATGTATCCGGCGATGATCGCGGTCATGCTCCCGTTCGCCGTCCTGCCCGTCATGAGTGCGCTGCAGTCGGTGGACCGGGAGCAGCTCAAGGCGGCGGCGGTCTTCGGCGCGCGGCCGCTGCTCACCTTCCGCGCCGTGACATGGCCGCAGATGCTGCCCTCGGTGATCAGCGGCGGCGTGCTCGTGTTCGTCATGTCGCTCGGCTTCTACGTCACGCCGCTCCTGCTGGGCGGCCCGGCCAACATGACGGTCTCGGCGGTCATCGACTCCCAGGTGGGCACCGCCAACCGGCCAGACCTCGCCGCGGCGATGAGCATCCTGCTGGTCGCGGGCACCATGCTCGTCTACCTCATCGCCGACCGGCTGTTCGACGTAAGCGAGAAGTGGGGCTGAGGGCATGAGCACACCCGTCGGGCGCAGCCTCGGAGGCTACCGCCACCTCGTCTTCGTGGTCGCGATCCTCGCGAGCCTGCTGCTGATCGTCCCGTTCCTGATCCTCGTGGCCACCTCGTGGACCGAGGGCGCCTTCGCGCTGTTCCCGCCGACCGGCTTCACACTCCAGTGGTATGCGGAGGTCCTCACCGACAAGAAGTGGATGTCGGCGTTCACGCTCTCGCTGTGGGAGAGCGCGCTGGCGACGCTCATCGCGACGGTGCTGGGCGTGGCCGGGGCTATCGGACTGCCCCGGCTGCGCTCCCGGCTCGCGCAGCGGTGGGTGCGGACGCTGTTCATCGTGCCGATCGCCCTCCCGCCGATCGCCTACGCCGTGGGCCTGTACGGCGTCAACTCGGATCTCGGCATCCCGAAGAACACCCTGCTCACCCTCGTGATCGGACACGCGCTGATCGCGCTGCCGTACGTGTTCGTCATCGTCTCGGGCGGCCTGTCGCGGATGGACCCCGCGCTGGGGCCCGCGGCCTGGACGCTCGGGGCCCGGTGGCCCCTGGTGCTGTGGAAGGTCGAGCTGCCCGCGCTGATCCCCTACATCCTCTCCGGCGCGCTGTTCGCCTTCGTCGTGGTGTTCGACGAGGTGGTCCTCGCGGTGTTCCTGCTGCCGCCCGGGGTGCAGACGCTGCCGCTGAAGATGCTCAGCGCGGCATCCGAGTCCGTCTCGCCCGAGCTGACCGCCGCGTCGACGATGGTCTCCGTCCTCGCCCTGGTCGTCCTCGGCCTCGTCCCGGTGGTGGTCGGCCGTCTCCGCCGCCGCGGGACCGGAGCGCCCCGTCGCACCCCCGGCCAGGCGCCGGCGCTGGAAGAAGGAGTCGTCGAATGACCATCGCCCTCTCGATCTCCGACGTGCACGTCACGCTCGGACCCAACCACGTGCTCAAAGGCGTGTCGCTCGACGTGATGCCCGGCGAGTTCGTCACCCTCCTGGGCGCCAGCGGCAGCGGCAAGTCCACGCTGCTGAACGTGATCGCCGGGCTGCAGGCCGTGGACGGCGGTCACGTGACCTTCGACGGCGTGAACGTCGAGAGGCGCCCGCCCCAGAAGCGCAACGTCGGCGTGGTGTTCCAGTCGTACGCGCTGTTCCCGCACATGACGATCGCCGAGAACGTCGCCTTCCCGCTGCGGGCGGCGCATCGGCCGGCCAAGGAGCGTCGGGCGGTCGCCGAGGAGATGCTCGCCCTGGTCCAGCTGCCGGGCATGGCCGACCGCGAGCCGGGGTCGTTGTCGGGCGGTCAGCGCCAGCGCGTGGCCCTGGCCCGAGCGCTCGCCGCGAACCCCGGCATCCTGCTGCTCGACGAGCCGATGGCGGCGCTGGACAAGCAGCTGCGCGAGCACATGCAGGTCGAGATCACCCGCATCCAGCGCAAGGTCGGCATCACGACCGTGTCCGTCACCCACGACCAGACCGAGGCGCTGACGATGTCGGACCGGGTCGCGATCATGCACGAAGGACGGCTCGTGCAGGTCGCCTCGCCGGAGGAGCTCTACCGCCGCCCCGTCAACGCCTACGTCGCCAGCTTCCTGGGCGAGGCCAACCTGCTGCCGACGGCCGACGGGCGTCTGCTCGACGACGCCACCGGCCTGCTCGTGGACGGGACCGCGGTGCTGCGCCCGGAGGACATGACGATCGTCCCCGTCGCCGAGGCGAGCCCGGCGTGGTGCATCGAGGGCGTCGTCCGGCTCGTGAGCTTCCAGGGGTCGCGCTACCGTCTCGAGGTCTCCACCGACTACGGCCGCAAGGTCGTGGCCTCGCTGCCGCCTTCCGCCGACCTCGCCCCCCTCGCGCCCGGCGCCCGGGTGCGGGTCGCCTGCCGCAACCCGGAGCGGGTGCACGTGGTCGAGCAGGTGGCGACCGCGGCGATCCCCGTCCCGCTCTGACCCCCTGGACGCTCAGGCGGGCGCGGCCCGCTCGGGGCGGTCCAGAAGCAGCGCCGGGGCGGTGACGAGCATGTCGTGCAGGCGCTCGTCGCTCGTCCCGAGACGGCGCAGCGCCGGCACGACCCGCCGCAGCACGTGGTCGTAGCCCATGCCGCCGTGCCTGCCCAGCTGGCCCTTGGTCCACACCGAGCAGGACAGCGTCACGGCGGCGGCGGGCCGGTCGGCCAGCAGCGCGAGCAGGAACTCGATCCGCTCCGTGTCGGTGGCGTCCCTCGCCCGGTCGGCGAAGGAGTGCTCGCTCCCGAACGCGAACTCCACGACGGCGCCGGTGTCCGAGATCTCGCGGACGTAGCCGGCGTCCAGCACCTTGTCCACGTTGCAGAAGAGGACGCGGCCGGCCTCCAGTCCCTGCGCCGAGAGGATCTCCACCACCTGAGGCCCGCGCCGTGCCGCGCCGTCGAGCCGGATGCTGACCGCGCATCCGGCGGCGGCGGCGGCCCGCCCCGCGGCCCGCCGCGCCCGCCGC
>JASGDW010000278.1:0-10510 GCA_047606965.1 Microbacterium sp. | reverse complement strand
GGCCGCCCGCCTCCGCTGACGCGCCCGGGCCCGCCGTCGCCCGCGAACCGGTCATCGCGTCGCGGGCCACGGGCATCGCACAGGAGCCCGCATGCCTGCGGGCGGCGGGCTCACACCCCGCCGAGCGCCTCCGTCACGACCTCGCGGGCCTGCTCCTGCACCTGCCGCAGGTGCCCCTCGCCGCGCAGCGACTCGGCGTAGAGCTTGTACACGTCCTCGGTGCCCGAGGGGCGGGCGGCGAACCACGCGTCGGCGGTGACGACCTTGAGGCCCCCGATCGCCGCGCCGTTGCCGGGGGCGTGAGAGAGCTTCGCGGCGATCTCCTCGCCCGCGAGCTCCGTGGCGGCGACCGCCTGCGGCGACAGCTTCGCCAGCGCAGCCTTCTGGGCCTTGGTCGCGGGGGCGTCGACCCGCTGGTACACCGAGGTGCCGTAGGTGTCCTCGAGCTCGGCGTAGCGCTCTGACGGGGTCTTCCCGGTGACCGCGAGGATCTCGGCGGCCAGCAGGCACAGCAGGATGCCGTCCTTGTCGGTGGTCCACACGGTGCCGTCCAGCCGCAGGAACGACGCTCCCGCCGACTCCTCGCCGCCGAAGGCGACGGAGCCGTCGAGCAGCCCGGGGACGAACCATTTGAAGCCGACGGGCACCTCGTACAGCTCCCGGCCGAGCGCCTCCACGACCCGGTCGATGATCATCGACGACACGAGCGTCTTGCCGACCGCCGCCGACTTCGGCCACCCCTCGCGGTGGCTGAACAGGTAGTCGATCGCGACGGCGAGGTAGTGGTTGGGGTTCATGAGGCCGGCGTCGGGGGTCACGATACCGTGGCGGTCGGCGTCCGCGTCGTTGCCGGTGAGGATGTCGTACTCGGAGCGCCGGGCGACCAGCGCCGCCATCGCCGACGGCGATGACGGGTCCATCCGGATCTTCTCGTCCCAGTCGAGCGTCATGAACCGCCAAGTCGGGTCGACGTCGGGGTTCACGACCGTCAGGTCGAGGCCGTAGTGCTCGGCGATGAGCGCCCAGTACTCGACCGAGGCCCCGCCGAGCGGGTCGGCGCCGATGCGCACGCCCGCCTTCTTGATCGCGGCGATGTCGATGATCGAGTCGAGATCGCGCACGTACGCCTCGCGGAAGTCGTACTGGCCGAGCTGGTCGGCGTCGAGGTCGGCGAAACGGGTGCGATTCACGCCCTCCAGCCCGGCGGCGATGTACGCGTTCGCCCGGTCGGCGATCCAGGCGGTCGCATCGGTGTCGGCCGGCCCGCCGTTCGGCGGGTTGTACTTGAAGCCGCCGTCGCGGGGAGGGTTGTGGCTGGGGGTGACGACGATGCCGTCGGCCCGGCCCGGGTCGTCGATCGCCCGGCCGCGGTTGTAGGTGAGGATCGCGTGGCTGAGCGCCGGGGTGGGCACCCACGACTCGCGGGCGTCGACGCGCACGTCCACCCCGCCTGCGACGAGCACCTCGATCGCCGTGCGCTCGGCCGGCAGAGACAGCCCGTGCGTGTCCCGGCCGAGGAACAGCGGGCCGGCGATGCCCTGCACGACGCGGTAGTCCACGATCGCCTGGGTCGTGGCGAGGATGTGGTCCTCGTTGAAGCTCGTGGACAGCGACGACCCCCGGTGTCCGCTGGTGCCGAAGACGACGCGCTGGTCGGGCACCGCGGCGTCCGGCTTGCGGTCGTAGTAGGCGGCGATGAGTTCGTCGATGTCGATGAGGTCGGATGCTTCGGCGGGCTGTCCTGCGCGGCTCATGTGCCTAGTCTGCACTGCCCGGCCGTGCCGGTCACGTCTAGGCTGAGTGCCCGTGACCATCGACGCGCCCGACGCCCCCCGACGCACCTACAGCTACCTGGGGCCGTCCGGGACCTTCACCGAGGCGGCCCTCGCGCAGGTGCCGGAGGCGCGCGATCAGATCTGGAAGAGCGTCAACAACGTCGCAGAGGCGCTCGCCGACGTCGTCGAGGGCCGCTCGGACGCCGCGATGATCGCGATCGAGAACTCGGTGGACGGCGGCGTGTCCACCGCGCAGGACGCCCTGGCCACGATGCCCGGCCTGCGCATCGTCGGCGAGTACCTCGTGCCGGTGAGCTTCGTGCTGGTCGGCCGCCCCGGCGCGACCCTGGCTCAGGTGCGCCTGATCGCGGCGCATCCGGTCGCCTACGCGCAGTGCCTGCGGTGGCTCGGCCGCGAGCTGCCCGGCCACGCGCACGTGCCGGCGTCCAGCAACATCGCCAGCGCCGTGGGCCTGACCGACGGCTCGAGCGACGCGGACGCCGCGATCGCGCCGCCCGGCATCCTCGAGCACCACGACCTGACGCTGCTCGCGCCGGACATCGGCGACAACAAGCAGGCCGTCACGCGGTTCGTGCTCGTCGAGCGCACGGTCGCGCCGCCGCCCCCCACCGGCGCCGACAAGACCTCGCTCATCGTGGAGCTGCCCAGTGAGTACCCCGGGGCGCTGATGGAGATGCTCGAGCAGTTCGCCACCCGGGGCATCAACCTCTCGTTGCTCGCGTCGCGGCCGATCGGCGACGCGCTCGGCCGGTACCGGTTCGTGATCGACGCCGACGGGCACGTCCGCGACGAGCGAATGGCGGACGCGCTGATGGGCCTGCGCCGGTTCAGTCCGAAGGTGGTCTTCCTCGGCTCGTACCCGCGCGCGGACCGTGCCATCGTGCGCTACTCCGACCGTTACTCCGACGAGGTGTTCGTCGAGGCGCGCGACTGGCTGCGGGGGCTGCTCAGCGGCGAGCCCGGGGGCGAGGACTAGGACGGATCGCAGGAGGGGCGGGTCTCGTCCGACGCGGCGGGCACGGTCACCGCGGGCATCGCCCTCGTGACGGGCGTCGCGGTCGAGCGTGCCGCGAGCTCGTCCCGGGCGAGGTCGGCGTCGGTGCGGGAGGCGACCGGGCCCCCGCTCTCGTCCCCCAGGATGCGCGTCGAACCACCGATGCCCCTCGCGAGGGCGGGGAGCCTCGCCCTGCCGAGGACGAGGGGGGCGGACCAGCGCGCGAGGCTCTGCAGCATGGTGGGTCTCCTTGGACGGGCGAAACCGGGTGCATCCAGGATGGCGGGACGCCGTCCGCAGACCGTCGGTACGGGCTATGCGTCCGCTCCGAGCGCTGCCGCGAGGAGCTCGAGCGTCTGCGCGCGCCCGACCGCGACATCCACCGGCTCGGCCTCGAACGCCGCGCCGACCGGCGAGACCATGACCTCGTCGACGCCGTGCTCCCGCGCGAAGTCGCGCAGGGCGGACGCCGCCTCCTCGGGTGTGCCGAGGAACCAGCGCTCGCGCGCCCGCTCGGCGAAGGGCTCGCCGAGCCGGTCGGCGGCCTCGGCGTCCCGCGCCTGCTCGACCGTCTCGAGGGGGACGAGGGGGCGGTTCCCACGCAGGCGTGCCATCATGCGGATCTGCGGCAGCGCCCGCGCCTCCGCCTCTTCGCGCGTGGGGGCCACGACCGCGTTCGCGGTGAGGAACGTGACCGGCTCGGGGTGCGCCCGGCTCGGCCGGTACTGCTGCCGGTAGAGCGCGAGCGCCCGTTCGAGCCCCTCGCCGGAGAAGTGGTTCGCGAACACGTACGGCAGGCCGAGGGATGCGGCGAGCTGGGCCGAGTAGTCGCTCGATCCCAGCAGCCACAGCTCCGGGGTGCCCGCCGCCGCCGGGGTCGCGTGCACCGAATAGGTGCCGCCGGAGGTGAACCGCACCGTCGCGCCCTCGGCGGAGGCGAGCGAGAGGATGTCCTGCACATGCTCGGGGAAGCGGTCGACGTCGCTGGTGACACCGGCCCGGTGCAGCAGCTGCGTGATCACAGGGTCGCTGCCGGGCGCCCGGCCGATGCCGAGGTCGACGCGACCGGGGGCGAGCGCCTCGAGGGCGGCGAACTGCTCGGCGACGACCAGCGGCGAGTGGTTGGGCAGCATGACCCCGCCCGATCCGACCCGGATCCGCTCGGTGCGCGCCGCTGCGGCGGCGACGAGCACCGGCGGCGCCGTGGACGCGACCGCCGGCATGTTGTGGTGCTCGGCGAACCAGTAGCGGCGGTAGCCGAGCTCGTCCGCACGGCGGGCGAGCCCCAGCGACGAGGCGACGGCCTGTGCGCTGGTCTGGCCGGTGCGCACCGGGACGAGGTCGAGGACGGAGAGGGCGAGGGAGGTCATCCCCACCTGCAACCCCGCCACGGCGGGACGGTATTCCGTCTCCCGCCGTGGCGCCATATTTCCCGTCTGCCGCCGTGTCATAACTCCAGCTGCCGCCGTGGCGACGGCGCTCGCAACCGGTTGCGGTGCCCGTTTCTGCGTGCCGAGGCGGAGTTATGACACACGGGGAGGAGCGGACGTCAGAGCCCGGGGACGACGTGCCCCGGCGGCAGGGCGACCAGCAGCCCGCCCGGCACGATGCGGCACCGCATCCGCACGGCCTCGCCGAACTCGTCGCCGTCGAGCTGCACGGCCTGCGCCGGCGCCGCGCCCGCCTCGGCCGTCTCTCCCCGCAGGTACCGCACCGACTGGTCGCGGCGCCGCTCCAGCACGAGCCGGCCGGCGCGGAAGCGGCGCAGCACCGAGTTGTCCCACCACACCTTGCGCCACACGGCGAGCCAGCCCCACCACCCGCGCGGCTGGATCAGCACGACGTCCATCGCACCGTCGGCGATCGAGGCGTCCGGGATCAGCGCGATCCCGGCCGGCAGCGCGCCGCAGTTGGCGAACAGGATGCTGTACCCCTTCGTCGTGTGCATCCGGCCGGGCCCGACCTGGTAGACCAGCCGGAACGGCTTCGCCTTCGGCAGCGACCGCGCGGCGCCGTCGACGTAGGCGACCCACCCGACGGCCTTCTTCAGCGTGGGCCGGGTGTTCGCGATCATGGCGGCGTCCAGCCCCATGCCGGCCATCACGACGAACGCGGCCTCCTCGCTCACGCCGTCCGGCCGCGCGATCCGGGCGATGCCGACGTCGATGCCGCGGTGGTGGGCGCCGAATGTCGCCGCGATCACGCGTTCCGGGTCGTCCAGCGGCAGGGCGAGGTTGCGGGCGAGCAGATTGCCGGTGCCGCTGGGCACGATCGTCAGCGGCACCCCGGTGCCGGTCAGCGCCTCGGACACCGCGCGCACGGTGCCGTCGCCGCCGGCGACGAGCAGGGCGTCGGCGCCGGCTGCCAGCGCCCGCGCCACGCATCCCTGGCCGAGGTCGTCGATCGCGGTCTCGAACAGGAGCGGGTCGGCCCAGCCGGCGCGGCGGGACAGGTGCACCACCTGCTCGCGCAGGCGGTCGGCGTCCACCTTGACCGGGTTGTAGACGAGGGCGGCGCGGCGGACCGAGGCCGCGTCCGCTGTCATGCAGCCACGATATCCCCGCGGCCGCCCGGACGTGCTCGCATAGGATTGGGGCGTGATCGACCCGACTGTGCTGCGTGAGAACCCCGACCTCGTGAAGCGTTCGCAGGTGGCGCGCGGCGAGTCACCGGACACGGTGGACGAGGCGCTCGCCGCCGACCGGGAACGGCGTGCCGCGATCACCGCCTTCGAGGAGCTGCGCGCCGCGCAGAACGCGCACGGCAAGACCGTCGCCGCGGCGTCGAAGGAGGAGAAGGCCGCGCTCGTGGCCGAGGCCAAGACGCTCAGCGATCGGGTCAAGGCCGCGCAGCAGGCGGTGGCCCTCGCCGAGGACGCCGCGACCGCCGCGCTGGAGAAGCTCGAGAACATCGTGATCGACGGGGTGCCCGCCGGCGGCGAGGACGACTTCGTCACCCTGCGCACCCACGGGGAGATCCCCGCGTTCGACTTCGCGCCGCGCGACCACCTCGAGATCGGTGAGCTGCTCGGCGCGATCGACATGGAGCGCGGCACGAAGGTCTCGGGCAGCCGCTTCTACTTCCTCACCGGGATCGGTGCGCGGCTCGAGCTCGCGCTCATGACGCTCGCGCTGGACCGTGCGCTCGCCGCCGGGTTCACGCCGATGATCCCGCCGACGCTCGTGCGGCCGGAGGTGATGCGCGGAACCGGCTTCCTCGGCAAGCACTCGGCAGAGGTCTACCACCTCGACGAGCAGGACCTGTACCTGGTCGGCACCAGCGAGGTGCCGCTGGCCGGGTACCACATGGGCGAGATCCTCGACCTGACGCGCGGGCCCAAGCGCTACGCCGGCTGGTCGACCTGCTACCGCAGCGAGGCGGGCTCGTATGGCAAGGACACCCGCGGCATCATCCGCGTGCACCAGTTCAACAAGCTCGAGATGTTCGTCTACGCCGACCCGGCGGACGCCGAGGCCGAGCACGAGAGGCTCGTCGCGATGCAGGAGGGGATGCTGCGCTCCCTCGGGCTGTCGTACCGCGTGATCGACGTCGCCGCGGGCGACCTCGGATCCTCCGCCGCGCGTAAGTTCGACATCGAGGCATGGGTGCCCACCCAGAACGCGTACCGGGAGCTCACGAGCACCTCGAACTGCACGACCTACCAGGCGCGACGGCTCGACATCCGCCACCGCCCAGGCGCCGGCAAGACCGCGCCGGTCGCGACGCTGAACGGCACACTGGGCACCACCCGCTGGATCGTCGCGCTGCTGGAGACCCATCAGCGCGCGGACGGGTCGGTCGCGGTGCCCGAGGCGCTGCGGCCGTACCTCGGCGGGCTCGAGGCGCTGGAGCCCCTCGCATGACCGAGGCCCGGCTGCCCGAGACCGGTGAGATCGAGGTCGCGACCCCGGAGCAGGCCGCGCACCTGGTCGAGGAGCTCGCGGCGGACGCTGAGCATCCCACCCCCCTCTCGCAGCGACTGCTGATCGTGCTCGACATCGACGGCACCGTGCTGCTGGAGGACGAGTCGCTGAGCCCCGGCATCGTGGACGCCGTGGCGCACGCGCACCGCGCCGGCCACGAGGTGATGCTGGCCACGGGCCGCAACTGGGAGTCGACCCGCGGCATCCAGCGCGTGCTGCAGATCCGGCCGGAGTACGCGGTCTGCTCGAACGGCGCCGTGGTGATGAGGCGCGTCGAGGGGGCGGAGGCGCACTACGAGCGGTGCCACGTCGAGACGTTCGACCCGAGCACGGTGCTCGCCGAGCTGCGCGCGCATCTGCCGGACGCGCGGTATCTCGTCGAGCTGCCCGACGGGAGGCGCGAGTACACCGAGCACGTCGACGACTGGAATCTCGTGCACGCCAGGCGCGTGTCGTTCGAGGACCTCGCGCGCGAGCCGGTGACCCGCGTCGTGGTGGTGGCGCCCGAGCGCGACGAGACGGAGTTCATCGAGCTTGTCGCACGCATCGGACTGCATCAGGTCTCCTACGCGGTCGGCTGGACCGCCTGGCTCGATATCGCGCCGAAGGATGTCGACAAGGGGTCTGCGCTCGAGCTCGTGCGCTCCTGGCTCGGCATCGACCCCGCGCACGTCCTGGTGATGGGCGACGGCCGCAACGACCTCGGCATGTTCGCCTGGGCGCGCGAGCGCGGCGGGCGCGCCGTGGCGATGGGGCAGGGTCCGCTCGAGGTGCGGGACGCCGCCGGCGAGGTCACCGGCACCGTCGGCGACGGCGGGGTGGCCGAGGTGCTGCGGCGCCTGTAGCGCCTCTCGCCCTCCCCGACCGGGCGGCCTGGCGTCGCGGATCGCGCCCCACGGCTTGCGCCCCACGGGCCGCGAGACTGCATCCTCGCGCCGAGACCGCAGGCCGACACCGCTGTCTCGGCGTGAGGATGCAGTCTCGCCGGTGGCGGCGGTCGTCTAGACTCGGCGGTCGACGGATGCCGCGGCATCCATCGGGAGGGTTGTCCGAGCGGCCGAAGGATCCGGTCTTGAAAACCGGTGGGCAGCGATGTCCCGTGGGTTCGAATCCCACACCCTCCGCCGGAGTCGAGGGCGTCCCCCTGCGCTATAATTCTGTACATGACGACGCTCTCGCTTGCCGATGCGCGTGCGAACCTCTCGAAGCTGGTCGAGTCGGCGGTGTCGACCCACGAGCGATTCGAAGTGACGAGGAACGGCGACCGTGCAGCCGTTCTGCTGAGCGCTGACGACTACGATGCGCTGCTCGAGACGGTCGATGTCTTGAGTCGTCCGGACGAGGTCGAGGCGATCAAGCGCGGGCTCACCGAACTCGAGGCCGGTGACGTGTCCTCGGTCGATGAGGTGCGCGCGGGGATGATCGCGCGAGGCCGCCTCACTGCATGAGCGACGGCTACCAGGTCGTCTTCACCCGAAGCGCGCGTCGTGCTCTCGAGCACGACCTTCCCGAGAAGGTGGCGACGGCGGCTTTCGAGTTCATCGTCGGCGCGCTTCGCGACAATCCGCGGCGAGTGCGGGAACCGCTCCGTGAGCCGCTCGCGCCGCTCTGCTCTGCTCGCCGAGGTGAGTACCGCGTGCTGTATCGGATCGTCGACGAGCGGCTGATCATCGTCGTCGTCTCGATCATTCACCGTCGCGACGCTTACCGTCGCTGACGGGCTGTACCGGCTCGTCCTGGGTCCGACCGTGCCGGTGGCGCATCCCGGGTGCGTCCGTGGGGTGAGATTCGCCGCATGACCAGCGAGTTCGCAGGCAGCGCAGGCGAAGCCTGGTTAAACTCACGCCTGGTGTGTGCGCCGGCGGAGGTTGCCGCCGGGATCGCGACGTCTGGGGGACCGTGGCGCGCGCCGGATTGAAAGGACCCGAGTGAGCCCGTCGACCCGAAGCAGGCGCCGCCAGACGGTGGCGCGCCACGGCCAGCTGCGTTCGCCGCATCCGGTCTCCCAGATCCTGAAGATCGTCGCGGTCGCCGTCGTGGTGGTCGTCGTGGCGGGCGCGGGGGTCGTCGGCTACAACACCTGGAGCCTGCTGTCGACGCTGTCGAGCAACGCGGTCGAGCTCGAGGGCCAGACCGCGGCGCCGCCGGGCGTCGGGGCGATCGAGGGCTCGTTCAACATCCTGCTCGTGGGCACGGATGCGTGCGAGGCCGAATACGCGCAGTACTTCCCCGGCCGGTGCACCGGATCTGAGGCGTCCGAGGAGCTCAACGACGTCAACATCCTGATCCACGTCTCCGACAATCCGCGCCGGGTCACGGCGGTATCGCTGCCGCGGGACCTCATGATCCCGATCCCGTCGTGCACGAGCGAGAGCGGGTCGACGTCGTCGGCGATGAGCAAGCAGATGCTCAACACCGCGTACTCGTACGGCGGACTCAGCTGCGTGGCCAAGACCGTCGCCGAGCTGACAGGAGAGAACATCGACTACGCCGCGAAGCTCACCTGGGGCGGGGTCATCGAGATCACGAACGCCATCGGCGGTGTCGAGGTCTGCGTCGAGAACGGGATCTACGACGAGAGCAACACCGGTCTGAGCCTCGATCCCGGCACGTACACGCTGCAGGGAGTGGAAGCGCTCGAGTTCCTGCGCACCCGTCACGGCGTCGGCGACGGCTCGGACCTCGCGCGGATCTCGAACCAGCAGCAGTACATGTCCAGCCTCGTGCGCAAGATCGTGAGCGAGGGGACGCTCTCCAACGTCGCCACGCTGTACTCGTTGGCGACGACGATCGTCGAGAACGTGACGTTGAGCACGAGCCTGTCCAACCCGCTCACGCTCGTCCAGCTCGCGTTGACGATGAAGGGGGTCTCGTATGACGACATCGTCTTCGTGCAGTACCCGACCACGGCCGACCCCGAGGACTCGGACCGCGTGGTGCCCAACACCTCTGCGGCGAGCATCCTGTTCGAGGCGATCGACGCGAACGATCAGCTGATCCTCACCGGCGATACCAGCGCGAACGGCGGTACCGTGTCGACGGGCACCGTCGAGACGCCGACGGATGACACGGCAACGGACAGCACGACGACCTCGACCGAATCCGCCACGCCCTCCGAGACGACCACGACCTCCTCGTCGGACACCGTCGAGCTGCCGTCGTCGATCTCCGGTCAGACGGCGGCGGAGCAGACCTGCTCGGTCGGAAACGGCTGACCCGGTTCGGATGCCGCGGGTGCACCCCGTATGATGGGCAGGTGCGTGCCGGTGCGGTGCGCACCTGGAGACGTCGCATAGTCAGGCCTAGTGCACCACCCTGCTAAGGTGGAGTCCCCTCACGGGGACCGAGGGTTCAAATCCCTCCGTCTCCGCCAATTTTTCCCTGGTCAGAGCCTGTTTTCTTAGGCTCTTCGCCGCCTCCCTCCCCTCGGTCATGGTTCCCAGAAACCCCGTCAGGGGAGTGGGAGGGGAGTGAGTTCAGGCGGCGTAGCGCCTCGCGGTCTTGCTCTTCGCCGAGCACGTGCGCGTACACCTTCAGCACCGTACGAGGATCATCGCCCAGCCAGGCGGCAACCTGATTGATCGGGATGCCCTGCCGGAGCCACGTCGACGCCGCGTAGTGCCGCAGGGAGTGGATCGTGAACCCGCGCGCCGTCGTCGTCCAATCCAGCGCCCGACGGAAGTACGTCCCACGGAGTTGCAGACCTGTCGCGCTCGTCGCCAGGTAGTTATCCGGCCCCTTGCCCGACGCCCACGCACGCGCAATCTCCAAGGCGCGATCAACGAGCGGCACGATTC
>JASGDW010000277.1:0-11477 GCA_047606965.1 Microbacterium sp. | reverse complement strand
TTCGTGCTCCAACTGATCGAGAACCCTCGTATGCACTGGGCGACGGTAGGGGAATACCTGTTCAACCCGAGCGTGCTTGACGGGCTTGGGATGACACTGTTGCTGACCGTGCTGGCGACGGCAGCGGCCTACGTCATCGGCACGATCGTCGCGATCTTGCAGCTCGCCTCGAACCCAGGCCTAAAACTCATCGGAGGCCTGTACGTCTGGGCGCTCCGGTCGATCCCGCAGCTGGTCCTGCTGCTGATCTTCTTCAACCTCGCTGCCTTCGTCCCGGTCATCGAATTGGGTCTGCCGGGCTTCGGCCTTACCCTCGGCGAGATCGATTCGCGCCGGCTGATCAGCGGCTTCGCGGCTGCGCTGATCGGGCTGAGCCTGTCGGAAGGCGCCTACGCGGCTGAGGTCGTGCGCGGTGGAATCATCTCCGTGGACAAGGGGCAGGCGGAGGCGGCGTCCGCGTTGGGGATCCCGCAACGTCGGATCTTCTTCCGCATCGTGCTGCCACAAGCCATGCGTGCCATCGTCCCTGCCCTCGGCAATGCGGTGATCGGCATGCTGAAGACGACATCGCTCGTGAGCACCATCGCGGTTCACGATCTGCTCTACAACGTGCAGATCATCTACAACGCGAACTTCCAGGTGATCCCGCTGTTGATCGTGGCGACGATCTGGTATCTCGTCTGGACCACCGTGCTCAGCGTGGTGCAGTACTTCGTCGAGTCTCACTACGGCAAAGGCTACCGCGGCACGAGGACGACGGCCAAGAAAGGGTTCTTCCGGAAACTGATCGACGATCCCGCGTCGGTCCTGAGCGGGCGGAGGTGACCGCCGTTGGGGGCGATGGTCGACGTGAGGGACGTTCGCATGGGATACGGCGAGTTGGATGTGCTCAAAGGCGTGTCGCTGAAGGTTCGCAAGGGTGGTGTCACTTGCATCATCGGTCCGAGTGGCTCGGGTAAGTCGTCTTTGCTGCGCAGCATCAACTGCCTTGAGAAGATCCGCTCCGGCAGGATCATCGTGGATGGCGAGCTCATGGGGGTCTCGAGGAACGCTCGTGAGCGCCTCGTCGAGTTGTCCGCCAGACGTATCACGCAGCAGCGCAGCCATGTCGGCATGGTGTTCCAGCACTTCAACCTGTTTCCACACATGACCGTGTTCCAGAACGTGGTGGAGGCGCCGCTTTACCTCGGCCGCCTCGAGCGGACACGCGCGAGGACCGAGGCGCGTGCCATGCTCGCGCGTGTCGGCCTCGAAGAGAAATTCGACGCCTATCCCCGTCAGCTCTCGGGAGGGCAGCAGCAGCGTGTGGCCATCGTCCGCGCTCTGATGATGCACCCCAAGGTCATGCTCTTCGACGAGCCGACGAGCGCACTCGACCCGCTTCTTGTGGGCGAAGTGCTCCAAGTCATGCGCGACCTCGCGGCCAGCGGTATGACGATGGTGGTCGTCACGCACGAGATGCAATTCGCTCGGGACGTCGCCGACGAGGTGATCTATATGCAAGACGGTGTTGTCGTCGAGCACGGCGCGCCCGATGAGGTGCTGCGTCTCCCACGTGACCCGCGCACCGCGAGCTTCCTGAGGCGTCTCTTGCACGAATAGACGCCCTTCCGCCTCTCTCCTCCCGCTGCAGGTGGAAGGAGCCGTTCTGCGCGTCTTGGCGCGCCGTCACTGCACCATCCCGCCTCGCTTCACCTCCGACAGAAACTTCGCCTCCGATAGAAAGCAGAGACAGAGCATGTACCACACACCCAACTCGCGCCGTCGTCTTCCTGTGCTCACGGCCGTCCTCGGAGCCGCCGCGTTGACGCTCACCGCGTGCGTCGCCGACAATGTGGAGTCGTCGGCGACCTCCACCGGGTCGGCGGATGTTACCTCCATCGATCAGATTGAGCCCTACGACGCGGCTCTGGCTGAAAACGACGAACTCCGCTCGATGCTGCCCGACGCAATCCTGGACGCAGGCACATTCCGTGTTGGTACGCAGGCGACCAACGGCCTGCTGAACTGGCCGATGGAGGGTGGTGACGAGATCTACGGCGCCAATGCCGACTTCTGGACCGCGTTGGGCGAGCTGTGGGGCCTTGACCATGAGGTGATGACCTTCTCCAGCACAGCGGACACGCTCGCCGCGACCGACTCAGGGCAGATAGACATCGCGTGGACGTCGTCCGGCGATACCGCGGCACGGGAGGAGTCGTACGATTTCGTCTCTTACCTTCTCAGCAGCTACGTGATCGTCGTCCCTTCCGGCAACCCCCTCGGCATCGAGGATGTCTACGGCATGTGCGGCACGACATACGGCGATATCCAGGGGTCGGTGTCCACGCTCGATCAGATCGCCGCGCTCTGCGAGGCGAAGGGGTTGGACGCGCCGGTGATCGAGTACTTGCCGGACAGCTCGTCGCTCGATCTGGCCATTGCGTCGGGTCAGATCGACACGCGCGTCAGTGCCAATTGGAACACCCGCTATAACCAGCTTATGGGCCAGCCGCTGGAGATGGTGCCCTTTGGATCCGATCTGGAGATGACCCTGGTCACCGGCTGCGCCTTCGCTAAGGCCAGCGCGGAGCAGAACCAGATCCGGGACGCCGTGCTCGCGGCGATGACCTACCTCTACGACCAAGGCGTCTATGAGGACATCATGACCAACTGGCAGCTCGCGGACAACATGCTCGTCCCGGCCTTGAACGCCGGTGCCGACGGCACCATGTTCGGCTGAGCGGCTGTGTTCTCCTCTTCGCTGCGACATCCCCTCACGACGAAAGACGCGTTCCATGGTTGACGACATCATCCTCGTTCCTTCTACCTTGTTTCTCGACAACCTCACGGCTCCGCCCGGCCATGAGCTGGTGCCATGGCAGATCGTCGACGAGCCAGGTCTGGGCGGCCTCGACCTCGAGCGGGTGACGATGGTGGTGAGCCATTCCTCCGTCGGAGTGGAACGACTCGCCCTGATGGGCCGGATGCCGCAGCTGCGCCACGTCCAGACCACCAGCATCGGCGTTGAGTACATCGAGCCGTTGGTTCCGGAGTGGGCGGTGCTCCACAACGCGGCCGGTGTGCACGAGGAGTCGACCGCCGAACAAGCGGTGTCGCTCACTCTGGCGGTGATGCGCCGTTTGCACGAGTTCGCGCTGCTGCCGCAGACCAAGCGCTGGCCTGAGGATGTGCCGGGGCCGACATCTCTCATGGCCGCGAGCCTGGTGGCCAAGCGCGTTCTGGTGCTCGGGTATGGCGGCATTGGCTCCAAGGTCGGACGTCGCCTCTCTACGTTCGGCTGCACGATCGAGGGCGTGGGCACGCGGGCGCGGATCGAGGACGGGGTCACGGTCTTCACGCTCGACGCCGTGCCGTCGCTCCTACCTGCTGCGGATGTCGTGATCGTGGCGTTGCCGTTGACGGACGCGACCGCTCGCATCGTCGATGCGGAGTTCCTCTCGGCGATGAAGGATGGTGCGGTGCTCGTCAACGTCGGACGAGGCGGGCTCGTGGACACTGACGCCCTCGTCGAGGCACTGCATACCGGCACGGTGCGTGCCGGGCTCGACGTCACCGATCCCGAGCCTCTTCCCCCGGACCACCCGCTCTGGGATGCCCCCAATCTGCTGATATCGCCCCATGTCGGCGGCCTCACCGATCGGATGTGGCCCAATCAGCTTGCGCTGATCGCGGCCCAGATCGACCGCCACGCCGCAGGAGAACCGCTCGTGAATGCGCGGCCCGCTTATGTCGCCGGCTGACTCGCGGATCACCCGGCGTTCGGCCGGGGCGGAATTCACTGACATCCGTCGGGTGTCCGAACGCGCGATGCTCACCCCCGGGCCGCTCGTCCGCCTCGATATCGGGGAGCCCGACCTCCCCGAGTCCGATTTCGTGGTCCTGGCGGCGCAGGCACATCTCGCGGCTGGCACGCGCTACACGCCGGCCGCGGGCATGCCCGCCGTGCGTGAGGCAGTGGCGACGTTCTCGACAAAAATGCGTGACACTCCGGCCACGATGTCGAATGTCGTGATGACGATCGGGGCGAACGGTGGGATCACGACGGCGTTGCACATGCTCGTCGAGACGTACGACGAGGTCCTTATACCGACTCCCGGGTTCCCCGTCTACCGGCAGAGCGTCCAGCTGCTCGGTGGCAAGCCGCTCGCCTACCACCTGACACCTCGGAACGACTGGCAGCCTGACATCGATGAGCTCGAACGGCTCGCCGGGCCATTGACCAAGGCGATGATCCTCTGCTCGCCGTCCAACCCGATCGGGCGAAGCATCGACCAGAAGGTCCTCGCGCAGATCGTGGCGTTCGCTCGTCGACATGGCCTCGTCATCATCGCCGACGAGGTCTACGACCAGATGATCTTCGAAGGCGAGCCGCTCCGCGCGTACGCCGCGGCGCCGGACTGCGTCATCGGCCTGTACTCCTTCTCGAAGAACTACTGCATGACCGGACATCGCATCGGATACGCACTCCTGCCCGCCGACTTGGTCGGCCCATACGTGCGAACCTCCGCGTTGCTCATGTCGTGTCCGCCGTCGACCGCTCAGGCCGCCGCACTCGCAGCGATCGAGGGGCCGCAGGAGGACGTCGCGCGGCGCACAGCGATCTATCGCGAGCGTCGCGATGCGGTCGCCACCGCGGTTGCGGCGACCGGCCTCGCTCATTGGATCCCGGACGGCACCTTCTATTTCCTGCTTGGTCTGCCGCCAGGGACGGATTCGCTGAGGTTCTGCTTCGACTTGCTCGACCGCGGGGTAGCCGCCTCGCCGGGCACCGCCTTCGGCCCCGCGGGCGAGGCTGGTACGTCATATCTCCGTCTGAGCCTCACCAAGCCGATCCCGGACCTCCTGCGAGGGGTCGAGATCATCGCCGCCGCCGTGGCTGAGCTCGTCAGCGCAGAGGCCGGTCCGGTTCGATGAGCTTGGAGGGATGCGACGGATTCCGACCCGGCGACCGTGCGTACCGCTGTGTGCTGATCGCGTTCTTCTGTGCGGGGCTGGCGACGTGGGCCTTGTTGTTCGACGTGCAGGCGGTGCTGCCGGCGATCGCCGAGGATTTTCAGGTCGGCGCCGCGACGGCGGCGCTTGCCGTGTCGGCGACTACGCTGGGTCTTGCCATCGCAGTGCTGCCTTGGTCGGCGGTGTCGGACCGGCTCGGCCGCGCTCCGGCGATGCAGGTCTCGATCCTCGCCACTGCAGTTGTCAGCGCGGTGTCCGTCTTCGCGCCCGACCTCGGCGTCTTCCTGGTGGTGCGTTTCGTGCTCGGGCTCTGCCTGGCCGGGCTGCCGGCGGTGTCCATGGCATACCTTGCGGAGGAGATCGCGCCCGGCTTCCTGCCCCAGACGGCCGGCATCTTCGTCGCGGGAAACACGATCGGCGGCATGGTGGGCAGAATGACCGCCGGCCCGCTCAGCGAGCTCGTCGGGTGGCGGGTCGCGGTTGGGGTGGTCTCGGCGATCGGGATCATGGCCGCGCTTCTGTTCGTCGTGCTCATCCCGCGTTCCCGTGCGGACGCGGATTCCCGGCCGCGGACCGACCTGCGCGACTTTGTTGCGAAGGTCGTGGTGAATCTGCGCGACCCCCGCATCCGCGTTCTCTACGCGCTGGGTGCCATCGTGCTGGGCACGTTCACGGCGGTATACAATTATCTCGCCTTCCGGCTAACGGATGCCTTGCACGTACCACCCGCGATCGCGAGTGTGCTGTTCCTCGGCCTGAGCATGGGAACACTCGGGAGCATTGTGGCCGGCAGGCTCGCCCTTCCTTGGGGTCGGCAGCGCACCGTGCTGATCGGTCTTGCGGTAGCCGGGATCGGGATCGGGCTTCTCGCGATCCCTGCGGTGGTGTGCGCCTTCTTGGGTCTGGCGGTGACCACGTTCGGCGTGTTCATGGTTAACGCCGTCGTCTATGGCTGGGTCGGCCAGCATGCGAGCATCGGTAAAGCCCAGGCCACCGCCATGTTCCAGCTGTTTACGCAGACCGGCAACGCCCTGGTCGGGTGGGGTGCGGGGATCGTGTTCGGAGCTTTCGGCTGGCTGGTGATGATGGGCTCTCTCATTGCGCTGCTCGTGATCGGAGCGGTGGTGGCTTTCGTTGGTCTGCCGAGGACGTCACGGCAGATGGAAGTCGGCCGTGTTCTTGCCGGTCCACGTGGACAGTGATCTGACCTGGATCGTGTCATGTTGGGCTGCTGATCTCGGCTTTTGCCGGTGGCTGGGCATTGATGCTCCGAGATCCTTGGTGTATGGGGTTGTGCACTATCGTGGCCGGAGGCATAGATCCGGCCTGCCCGCCGCAGCAGGATGCCCGGCCCCGCCCTCGACCCAACGCCCCTGCGCCGGCACGCGAGGCGTCAGCCCGCGTGCGGCCCCGCGTCCGCCGACCCGAGCGACCGGGTGTCGATGCCGATGAGCTGATTCATGTGCTTGCGGATGCGGGGAATGACCGAGCGGTCCGCGATCCGTGCGCCGGGAAGCGCGCCCTCGAGCGCGATCTCGAAACGGTTGATGTCGGTGAGGCGACGCAACCAGACCGCGAGGATCAGGTTGTACCGGCTCGGCGCGGTGGCCGCCAGACGCACCTCCGGCACCGCGGTGATCGTCTGCCGTGCCGCTTCGATCGTGCGCGCGGGTGCTTCGACGAAGTACCACGCGTACACGGGCCATCCCGACGCCTCGCGCGCGATGTCGGTGCGCAATGTCAGCTCGCCGGACTGTCGCAGGATCGCGATGCCGTCCGAGACGCGCTGCGGGGTGAACCCGTGCCGCTCCGCGATCGAGGCGATCGAGGCTCGTCCGTCGAGCCACAGCTCCTGCTCGATCGCCGCCCGCAGCTCCGGGGACACGGAGCGGGCCGCCCGCGGACGAGGCGGCCGGGCACGGGGCAGCCGTTCCGCCGCCTCGTCGCTGAGCGCGCGCAGTCGCCAGCTGCCCCCGTCGATCAGCACGTCGCTGAGGATGTGGGTGCGCGCGGCACGGATGCCGGCGATGCGTGCCGTCGTGCGGGCGATGTGCTCCGCGAGGGTGCCGAGGTCGGGCGCGAAGATGGTCGCGAGCAGATCGCGGCCGCCGGACGTGTCGTCGAGCACCCCGATGTACGGGTCGAGCACGAGCTCGCTCGCGACGGCGTCCAGCAGGTTCGGCAGGCATTCGATCTCGACGAGGGCGATCAGGCCGCGCGCCGTGTGGCCGGTGACCCACGCGAGCCCCTCCGAGCGCAGGCGTTCCCACCGTCGGGCGAGGGTCGCGGCGCTGGCCCCCACGACGGGCGCCAGCTCGCTCCATCCGGCACGCGGCTCGATCTGCAGCGCGTGGAGCAGGCGACGATCGACGGCGTCGAGCGTGATCCCGGTCACCCGGACCTCCCCCTCCGCCGATGTCCGTTCTCCACGATCAGGATGCCACGGGGATGCCCCGAGGTGCGCGCGATCACGCGGTGCGGAACCCTCGCCGCGCTACTGCGGATGCGGTACGAGCACCGGTCCGCCGCGACGACGACGGGCCGGACGTCGCCCGCGAGGCTGGAGGCACACCGCAACCACCCCGCGATCGGAGCCGACATGATGTTCCTTGCTCTCTTGTCCGTCGGGACGCTCGCCTCCAGCGTCATCGCCGTCACGATCGCTCTGCTCGGCGCGGTCGCGCTCGAGAAGATCGCTCCGCGGGCAGCGAGCAAGCCGCGGGGCGTATCGGGCGCCTTCGGCCCGGAGGAGGTCCCTCCCGCTGGCCGCGCCCAACGCCGGCGCCACGCCGTCGAGGGGCAGGAACTCCTCCCGTGCCCGGTCGGGGAGCGCCGGATGCCGACCGTGCCCCGTGGTCGCCTCGCCGACCGTCGGGCGCGATCGATCCTCTCTGCCCGTGCCGGGACCCCCACCGGGAAGCCGCGGCCCCGGCTGGCCGCGGCGATCGACGCTGACGAGGCCTGCGACGAGGTGTCCTGCGCGTGGCGGTGAGCGCGGCGGCCGTCCTCCGCCTCGCGGGCGGACGCGGTCGGTGCCCGCCCCGCTCGCTGCCGTCGCCGTCGGCGCCTTCACACCGACGGCGACGTCTGGTGGGCTCTCCTGGGCGTTCTCCAAGTCGCGTCCGGCCAGGAGAGCTCTGATCTCCCGTGTTCTCAGGGGCTTCGAGGGCTGCGGGCCACGGTCGAGGACGCCCGATAGGCACGATACCCGCGGCCCCGTGTCGGAGGCCGTCCGCCCCGACTTCCGGTCAGCGGTGATCCTGGTCGAGGAGTGAGTCGCGGCAGGTCGCGAGGAGTTCGCGGAGGCGCTCGAGCTCGTGGTGGCTGAGGTCTGCCGTCATTCGCTGCACGATCGAACCCACGTGGTCGTGGGCGCGCCGCAGCAGAGCGCTGGCGGAATCTGTAGGCGTCGCGGCGAGCTCGCGGCGGGGTCCGGGGTCGTCGGAGCGTTCCACGAGTCCGCGCTGCACGAGTCCTTGCAGGAGGACGTTCATGGCCTGCCGGGTGACGAAGGTGCGGCGGGCGAGCTCCGAGCTGGTGATGCCGGGGCTGTCGTGGAGGTTCTGGAGGCAGACGTACTGCGGCACGGTCAGCCCGAGCGGGCGCAGCGCTTCGTCCATGCGCTGGTGCAGCACCGTCTGGGTTTCCTTGATCAGCACACCCAGCTCCTCCGGCAGCGGAGGTTCGCTTCGCCTGGCCATGTCAATAGTTTGACACACATCGCGACCAGTGTCAGTATATTGACACTTAATCGATGTGATTGGAATGGTTCTCATGACTACTGGCCCTGACTTCGTGTCGTTCCAGGTGCGCGACCTGGCGGCATCTGCGGCGTTCTACGAGGAGATCGTCGGGCTGCGGCGGGTGTCCGCGCCCAGCCCGGAGGCTGTGGTGTTCGCCTCAGAAGGGGTCGCGTTCGCGGTGCGCACCCCGTTCCCCGGGGTCGATCTGGACGCGATCGGTGCGCTCGGCGCCGGCATCGGCGTGTGGTTCCACAACGCGGACGCGGCCACGCTCTACGAGCGTCTGCGCGAGCAGCAGGTCACGATCGTGCAGGACCCATTCGAGAGCCCGTTCGGAACGACGTTCGCGTTCCGCGACCCGGACGGGTATGTCGTCACCATCCACAGCAAGGTCTGAGCCTCGGGGCCGGGTCGAAGGTGTCGGATGAGATCACGCGCAAGGTCATCGAGCCGTGTCGGCACCTCTCAGCGCACGATGAGCAAGAAGCTCCGCGGCGAGCACCCCTGGTACACGCCGGAGTTGAGCGCAGCCGCCGGCGCCCTCGGCGTCACGGTCGGCTTCCTCTTCGGCCAGTCGCAGCGGCCGGCCGGCGACGTCTGGTGGACCTGACCGAGCACTACGGGAACAGACGACAGCGAGTAGACAGGCTTGTTTCCGCTTGGAATCAGGGCTCTGGCGTGGGTGCTCCGTCGTCTGATGACCCCGATGATCCGTTGATCGGTGCCTCGGCGGAGCCAGGGAGACGACCTCGAACACGGCTGACCTCTGAGGAAGTGGACGCTATACGAACAGCCCGCGAGAGCGGCGTCAGCGTGATGGCGCTCGCGAAGCAGTACGGCATTCACCGTGGGACCGTGTGGGCGAAGACGCGACGGGAGTGAGTCAGCTCGGGCGAGCGGCGATGATCGGCCGGAGCCGGGAGAGCGACACCGCCCAGGCACGGACATCGGCGTCGATCCAGTCGAGCAGCCGATAGATGGTGAGGGTTTCGACGGTCAGGTCGCGGCTGTGGATCGGCTCGTGGTGGGCGATCCTGTTCCTGACCGTGTGCAGCTCGTCCAGTGCCCGATAGGCGACGGCGCGGCTCTGCGGCTGGAGGTTCGGGAAGGCGTGGCGCAGGTAGCCTGTCCACAGGGTGGCCTCGTAACGTTTGGCCAGCAGGAACTTCCAGAACCCGAAGCTCAGCTCCGCAACCACCCGGCCGGGAGTCTCGGGACGCCGCAGTTTCCGCACCCGGCGACGTGCGGCGGCGATGTCTTCGTGTGCGAGGCCGGACAGCACGCCGAGCGGGTCGTCATACCAGTGCCCGGTGAGGGTGCCGTGGTGCGCGGCGAGCTGTGTGCTCAGGGCGTTGCGGAGGACGACCTCGAGGATGCCGAGGGCTTCGTACAGCGCGCCGGACACGGCAAGGTTCCACTCGTACAACCCCACGGCCGCGTCAAGGTCGCCGCCGGCCTCGCGCAGGTAGGGCGCGAGGCGTTCCGGGGACAGCGCGGCGGCGATCGGTGCAGCATCCGGTTCGTCGGACGCCATGTCACCTCCCCGTGGTAGCCTTGCGTGCGAAGACCCCGGAAGGCCTCTGCGAGAGCATGTCTCCGGGGTTACTGCTTTCTCACCCTACGCACCACATCTGACACCGATCGCGCGGTATCAGGGTCCGCGCAGGAGTGGATTGGCGGCGGCTCGGGCCACCCCGACGCCCGGCCCGTCAGGGCTCACGCTCGGCGGCCCGTGGCGGCGGTAGTCGATGGGAGTGACGCCCCTGTAGCGGCGGAACACGTCGGTGGCGTAGCCGCTGCGTCGACCCCAGCCGACACGTTCGGTGATCTCGGTGATGAGCAGGTCCGTCTCCCGGATCAGGCGGGCCATCTCCTGCACGCGCAGGATCGACAGGTACACGATCGGAGTGACCCCGAACGCGGCCACGAAGACCCGATTGCTCTGCCCGGTCGAGAGACAGACGTGCGCGGCAAGCTCCGCGACCCGCCAGCGCCTCGCGATATCTCCGTGCAGGAGCGTTGCGATGGCTGCGGCCTCGCGACGGATGGGGCGAAACGCCCGCCACCGTGGGGCCGCAACACGCGCGGCCCGTTGCCGCGGCGTCAGCGGCGGCATGTCCACGGGGGCTTGCCGGACGTGCGGCGTGATCGCGTCGAGCACGGTGAACAGGAGCATGTGGGTGCGGACGTACCGTGCCGTGTCCTGTCCCGCCTCGGTGCGGCTCACGAGTTCATCGAGAGCTGGACCGAGCCGTTCGACCTCTTGCTCCCCGAGCGGGAGCACTTGCATCGGCTCGGGGTAGAGCTTGGCGGCGAGGTCACGAGCGGCATCACGATCGGGGATCATCGCCAGGCGCTGCCCGAACAGGTGCTCGATGAGGTAGTCCGCGTCGATCAGGATCGTCGTCACGGCGGCAGAGCCCTCCGGCTCATAGGCCAGGCTCACCCTCGGAGCTACCAACACAATCTCTCCGGGTCCCACCGGTCGCTGGCGACCCGCCGCGGTACGAAGAATTAGCGATCCGTTGCGCACGACGACAAACTGCACGCAGTCGTAGATGACCGGAGCGGCCATACGGCGCTCAAGCGATGTTCGCGCCGCGACCGGCTGCTCTCCACCAGTCCTCGCTGGCGATCCGGTCTTTGCAGCGCTCGTCATATGCAGTGAGCGGCTTTCCTGCTCAGCGATCGTTCATGCGTAGTACCGTGACCGCGCTGACGGTGACATGCCCTCGCCATTCCAGGGCGGCAGCGTCGGAGTAGCTGGTTAAGTCCACC
>JASGDW010000276.1:0-4951 GCA_047606965.1 Microbacterium sp. | reverse complement strand
GTAGCGATCGATGACCTGCTGCGGCGAGCCGACCGTCAGCGGCGTCATCCGGGTGAAGTCCTCCATCGAGGGCCCGTGGCCGTAGACCGGGGCGTTGTCGAAGTAGGGCCGGAACTCGTCCACGGCGTCCTGCGACCTCCTGCGCATGAACGCCTGGCCGCCCAGGCCCACGATGGCGGTCTCGGGAGCGCCGTGACCGTGGTGCTCCCAGCGCTGACGGTAGAGCCCGATCAGGCGCTGATAGTGCTCGGCGGGCCAGAAGATGTTGTTCGCGAAGAAGCCGTCGCCGTAGGACGCCGCCTGCTCGGCGATCTCCGGCGTGCGGATCGATCCGTGCCAGACGAACGGCGCAACCCCGTCCAGCGGGCGCGGGGTCGAGGTGAAGCCCCGCAGCGGCGTGCGGAAGGCGCCCTCCCAGTCCACGACGTCCTCGGTCCACAGCCTGCGCAGCAGCGCGTAGTTCTCGATCGCCAGCGGCAGGCCCTGCCGGATGTCCTTGCCGAACCAGGGGTAGACGGGTCCGGTGTTGCCGCGACCCATCATGAGGTCCATGCGCCCGCCGGACAGGTGCTGCAGCATCGCATAGTCCTCGGCGATCTTCACCGGGTCGTTCGTGGTGACCAGCGTCGTGGAGGTCGAGACGATGATCCGCTCGGTCTGCGCCGCGATATAGGCGAGCGTCGTGGTCGGCGACGAGGACCAGAACGGCGGGTTGTGGTGCTCGCCGAGGGCGAAGACGTCCAGACCCGCCTGCTCGGCGTGCCGGGCGATCGTCACGGTCGCCCGGATGCGCTCCGCCTCGCTCGGGGTGCGCCCTGTGACCGGATCCCGCGTGATGTCGCTGACCGACATCAGGCCGAACTGCACCTGGGATGCGGCGTCCCGCTCGCTCACGTTGTCCTCCGGTTCCCGGACTCACGTCCATCTCTATGCATATGAATATACATCGGGCGCGCCGCGACCGCTCCCTCACGCCCGGGCGAAGAGCGCGAGCATGTCGCGCACCAGCTGATGCGGGGCCGTCTCGCACGGCGCGTGACCGGTCTCGTAGACGGCGAGCCCGGCGCCGATGCGGCGCGCGAACCCGGCGTGCTGCGTGGTCGGCCACAGGTCGTGGTCGCCGACGGCGACCAGCTTCGGCGCCGCCGCCGCGGCCAGCTCGTCCCGCACGTCGGGCATCTCCATCATGAGCGCGACGATGTCGTCGACACTGGCCCGCGGCAGGGCGGCGAGCCGTTCGCGCACGAAGGCGATGCGCAGCGGCGGGGTGCGGTTGAGGTTGTAGCGGATGCCCCACAGGATCAGCCCGGCCGCCCGGTGCGGCGGCATGTCGGAGATCGGCCCGATGTGCTTGACCCCGCGGAACACCTGCCCCACCGCGGGCGGGCTGGCCATGAGGGTCAGGCTGCGGAACAGGTCGGGCCGCTCGACGAGCGCGAGCTCGGCGACCAGGCCCGCGAAGCTGTAGCCGAGCACATGCGCGGGTCCGGCGCCGTCCTCGAGCACCGCGATCAGGTCGTCGACGTACATCGCGTAGTCCGCGTGCTCGCGGGGCGGGTCGAGGTGCGCGGGCCCGGCGTCCACCGACTCCCAGTGCCCGGCCAGGTCGAACGACTCGACCCGGTGCCCGGCAGCTGCCAGCAGCGGGAACACCCGGACGAAGTCCTCCTTCGAGCCGGCGACCCCGGAGACGAGCACGACCCGATCCGCGTCCGCGGGGCCGAGCCGCACCCGGGCCAGCGGACCGCTGGGCGCGGCGAACACGTCGTGCACGGTGCCGGGCGGGAAGACGCGCCAGTCCACGTCGGCGAGCGCCAGGTCGCGCCAGGTCGCGTCGTCGATCGTCGTCATGGATGCCTCGTGCCGAGCCTAGCCGCGCCGGTCGGCGCCCGGGTCGTCCCGACGCCGCACGGGGGCCGGCCGCCTCGATCGAGTTCGCGGATGTAGGTTATCCTTACTTGTCCTGTTCCCGTCGCCCGTCAGGAGCCCCGTGCTCGCGACCTTCGTGATCGGCCTGCGAGAAGGCCTGGAAGCGGCGTTGATCGTCGGCATCGTCGCCGCGTTCCTGCGCCGCAACGGTCGTCGCCTGACCTCGATGTGGGTCGGCGTCGCCCTCGCCGTCGCACTGAGCGTCGCGGTCGGCGTCGCCCTCGCCCTGGTCGAGCAGGCGCTGCCGCAGGCCGCGCAGGAGGCGATGGAGTCGGTCATCGGCGCCGTCGCGGTGTTCTTCGTCACCGGGATGATCGTGTGGATGAACGCCCACGCCCGCCGGATGCGCGCGGAGCTGGAGGAGCAGGCCGCGGGCGCCCTGCGCGACGGCCACGCGCTGGCGCTGGCGGTCATGGCCTTCCTCGCCGTGCTCAAGGAGGGGTTCGAGACGAGCGTCTTCCTGCTGGCGACGTTCACGGCGTCCTCCGACACCACGCTGGCGGCGCTGGGCGCGGTGCTGGGCGTGGTCGCGGCGGTCGGGGTCGGCGTCGGCATCTACTACGGCGGCGTGAGGCTCGACCTGTCCCGCTTCTTCCGGGTCACCGGCGCGTTCCTCGTCCTCGTCGCTGCCGGGCTGGTCGTCACGACGCTGCGCACCGCGCACGAGGCGGGCTGGATCGTCGCCGGCCAGCAGCAGGTCGCCGATCTGAACTGGCTGGTGCGGCCGGGGACGATCCCCGCCGCGCTGCTGACGGGCGTGCTCGGCATCCCCTCCGACCCCCGCCTGATCGAGGTCGTCGGATGGCTCGCCTACCTGGTGCCGGTCGCGCTGTACGTGTACTGGCCGCGGCGGCGTCGCGCACGCGGTCGCGCCGTCCCGGTCCTGCGGGCGGGGATCGGCGCCACCCTCGCGCTGGCGGCCGCGGCCCTCGCGATCGGCTTCGCCCTGCCGGGCACGCCCGGGCTGAGCACGGCGACGCTCGTCGCCTCCGACGGGACGCAGGTGGGCGCTGCCGCCCTCGACGACGACCGGCTCACGATCGCCCTCGACGACGAGGACCCCGCCTCCTACGCCCTGGACCCCGCCGCCGGCACGAGCACGCAGTACTCGGGCCTCGACGCGGTGACCTGGGAGTGGAGCACGGACGCCGACACCTCCGACGCCCCGGCCACCCTCACGCTCGACGAGCTCGCCGCCCTCAACGACGGCTCGCTGCCGATCGGCGTGAGCCGCACGCAGCAGACCGGCCCGTTCGACGCCGAGTGGCACGTCACCGCGACCCTCGACGCCTGGGTCTCCGGCACGGCGCTGCTGGCGGTCACCCAGACCGACCGGGTCGTGGTTACCCTCACCGGCGGGGGCCTGGGCACTGCGCGCACCGTGACGCTCACCGGCACCGATCCCGCGTCGACGACCCCCGCCGGGTGGTCGGTCGCCGACGCCGACGACCGGGTCGCACAGCTCGAGGCCGCCGAGGCGTTCGCCGAGGAGCGGACGCTGTGGGGCGTGCAGCTTCCCGTCGTGCTCCTGATCGCGGCCGCCGTGCTGCTGGTCGCGGCCGCCCGCTCCCGGCTCCGGCTGCGCGGCACGGAGCCGGCCGCCCCCGTTCCCCCACCCGAGTCCGTCACCACCGAATCGAAAAGAGACAGCGATGCCCTCCATTGACCGCCCGACCACACGGACCGCGCTCGTCGCGCTCCTGGCCGTCGGCGCCGTGGCGCTCGCCGGCTGCGCCGGCAGCTCCGACAGCTCCGCTCCCACCAGCTCCACCGGCGCCTCGCAGGTGAACGTCACCCTCACCGGTGGCGACGCCGACGCCTGCGCGCTCGACTACGACAGCGTCCCCGCCGGCGCGGTCACCTTCACCGTGACCAACGAGAGCTCGACCGCGATCACCGAGGTCGAGCTGCTCAGCGACAACCGCATCCTGGGCGAGAAGGAGAACCTCGCGCCCGGCCTGGCCGCGGTGAGCTTCACGCTGACCCTCGACGGCGGCGACTACGAGATCTACTGCCCCGGCGCCGAGACCGACACCCTCGACTTCACGGTCACCGGCACCTCGGCGTCCTCGACGGGCGGCACCGTGCAGAGCCTGCTCGAAGAAGGAGCCGAAGGCTACGCCACCTACGCCAACGGCGTCGCCGCCGACATGGTCACGGCGGTCGCCAACCTGCAGACCGCGATCGAGTCGGGCGACCTGACCGCCGCCCAGGAGGCGTACGCGCTGGCCCGGCCGTTCTACGAGAAGATCGAGTCCGACGTCGACGGGTTCGTCCTGACCGGCTACGACGCCACCGACAACGCCGGCAACCTGGACTACCTGATCGACATGCGCGAGTCCACGCCCGTCGACGACGCAGTGGGCTGGTCGGGCTTCCACGCGATCGAGCGCGACCTGTTCCAGAACGAGGAGATCACCGACCAGACCGAGACCTACGCCGCCGATCTGGTGACGCACACCGACGAGCTCGTGTCCGTGATGGCCTCGCTCACCTACGCCCCGGAGGACCTCGCCAACGGGGCGGCCGACCTGCTCGAAGAGGTGCAGGCGAACAAGATCACCGGCGAGGAGGAGCTGTACAGTCACATCGACCTCGTCGACTTCGCCGGCAACGTCGAGGGCGCCGAGCAGGCCTTCGCCTACCTGCGGCCCGGCCTCGATGAGATCGACGCGTCGCTGGCCGAGCAGGTGCAGGAGCAGTTCGACGCGGTCACCGCGCTGCTGGACACCTACCGCGACTCGTCGTCGCTGGGCGGCTACCGGCTGTGGACCGAGGAGTTGCAGGCGACGGACGCCGCGGCCCTCAGCAAGGCCGTGCAGGCCCTGCAGGAGCCGCTGTCGAGCATCGCCGAGAAGGTCGCGACGGCCTGAGGTGGACGACCCCGGCCAGTTCGCGGACGAGCCCGCGCCCGAAGATGGCGCGGGCCTGTCCCGCCGCGGCCTGCTGCTGTCGGCGGCGGCCGTCGGCGGGCTGCTGGTCGGGGTCGCCGGCGGCGGCGCCGCGGGGTACGCCTCGGGCG
>JASGDW010000275.1:0-13341 GCA_047606965.1 Microbacterium sp. | reverse complement strand
GCGGCGGCGCGGCGGGTCGCGGCCGGCGCGAGTCCCGACCTGCTCGAACGGGCGCTCGCCGCCGCGGCGCAGGCGCTCGAGACCGGCGACCCCGAGGCGCTCGACCGCGCCAACGCGGAGCTGCACCGGGCGATCACGACCCTGGCCGGCCACGCGCTGTTCGAGCGCACGTTCGCCCCGTTGCAGGATCGCAGCGACCGGCTGAGCGCCATCACGATCGCCAGTGCGCCCGCGGTGCGCCACGCCGAGCATCAGGCGCTCGTCGGTGCGATCGTCGCGGGGAACGCCCGTCTCGCGGAGGCGAGCGCCTTCACCCACGCGGAGTACGGGCGGATGCGAACGATCGAGGCCCTCGGGAAGGATCAGACCGCGACGGCGGGAACGCCGAGGGCGTCGAGCAGGTAGGCGACCGCGCTCGGCACCGGCTCGACGATCCGCCCCGCGTGTGCGCGACCGATCCGCTCGGCGGCTCGGCTGAGCGGCCCGCCGCCGACGATCACCGTCTCCGCGCCGTCGCCGTGGATGCACGCGCCGATCGCCTCGCGCAGCTCGTGCTCTGTCAGGGCATCGTCGGCGTCCAGGAGGTGCGCGGGCGACGCCGTGAAGCGCAGGCCCGTGAACGGCGCCGTCGCGTGCCGTGCGATGAGGGCCCGAAGACTCGGGCCGAGGTCCACCGTCGAGGTGACCATCCCGAACGGACGGCGCCGCAGTGACGCCGCACGCACGGATGCCTCGCCGAGTCCCACGACGGGCACGGCGGTCTGATCCCGCAGCTGGGCGACTCCGGGATCGCCGATCGCGGCGACGACGATGCCGCGCGTGGCGGAGGTGGCCGCGTGCCGCACGCGCTCGAGCACGTGCGGCACGCTGGCCTCGAGGTCGGCGACCCCGGTGATCACCCGTGGGCCGCTCAGGGCTGTGACCGCCCGGACCGCCAGGCCCGTGCCCGCCAGGGCTCTTCCGCCGAGGCGCGCCATGACCGCGGTCGTCTCCGCATTGCTGTTCGGGTTGACGACGAGGAGGTGATCGCGGTCTTCCACGGGCTCAGACGCCGTCTTCCAGCGGGCGGCCGATCGTCTCCCGCGGGATCCGCACGACGATCGCCCCGATGATGAAGAACACCGCGAGCAACGTGAACATCGCGGCCACTCCGCCGGCGCCGAGGACGGCGCTGGACAGCAGCGGCAGGAGGCCTCCGGCCAGGGAGCCCGTCGCGAGGACGACGGCAGTGCCCAGCCCGCGGATGCGGGTCGGGTACAGCTCGGGCGCGTACAGGAAGATCGTCGTGTTGATGGTGATGACGGCGAAGTTGAACAGCGCCCCGAACAGCAGGACGAGCGGGATGGTCGGTGCCGCGAAGCCGAAGCCCAGGGCGGCGATCAGGCCGAGCGCCGCCGCGCCGGTCAGCACCGCGCGGCGCGGGAGGCGCCGGGACATGAAGGAGGCGAACACCGAACCGATGAGGCTGCCGGACTGCATGATCAGGGTGTACCACAGAGCCGTCGTGATCTCGAAACCACGCTCGGTGAGGATCAGCGGGATGAGCGTCGCCATCGAGATCTGACCGCCGTACGACATGGTCACCGCGACGCACAGCGGCAGCGTCGTGCGAAGGTGTCGGCCGCGGAAGACGTGCGTCCAGGCCAGGCGCGGCGGCTCCTCGACGGGGAGCGCCTCGGAGGCGTCCAGGTACTGCCGCTGCTCGGTCAGCTCGCCGCGCAGCTTGCCCTGCGCCAGGCGGTTGAGCACCGTGTCGGCCTCGTCGATCTGGCCGACTGTCGCGAGGTAGCGCGGCGACTCCGGCAGGCCGCGCCGGTAGAACACGACCAGCAGCGCGGGCAGCAGCAGCACGGCGAAGAAGTAGCGCCACTGGTCGTCTCCGGTGAACACCGCGAAGACGAGGATGCCGAACAGCGGGGCGAGCAGGTTCCCCAGACCGGCGGCGGCGACGTTGACCAGGCCCGTCGCGACGCCGCGGTGCTTGGCGGCGAAGAACTCGGACATCATCGTGATCGCCGTCGCGATCTCGCCGCCGATGCCGACGCCGACCACGAAGCGCGCGAACAGCAGGATGCCGTAGTTCGGCGCGAGGGCGCACATCAGCGAACCCGCGCTGAAGACGAGCAGATTGACCGTGAGCAGGCGCCGGCGGCCCCAGCGGTCGGAGGTGAACCCGGCTGTCAGGCGGCCGAGTGCGATCGCCGTGAACGTGACGGTGTTGAGCAGCCCGATGTCGGTCGCACTGAGTCCCCAGCCCTCGCGCAGCGCGGGGCCCGCGATGCCGACGGCGTTCTGCTCGATGGAGTCGAAGAACGCGCCGAGCAGCATCATGACGACGACGCCCAGGTGCGCCCTGGTGAGTTTCATCGTCGAGTATGCGCGTTCGATCTGGTCGCTGATGGTCAGCCGTTCGGGCTGAGCGATCTGGGTCATGGCAGGGCCTTTCCTGGAGCGTGCCGGCGGGTGCCGGATGGGTGCGGATGTGCAAGGCCCCAATGACGCTCGCAGGGCCGGTGTGAGGGTTCACGCTAGCCACGGCGGGCCGTCTGCTGGTTTCCCGTCTGTTACGAACATGTGAAAGCATCTCGATTTGGCATGCCAAAGTCGGATAAAAATGCACATAGTGCCGATTTCACCCATTCTTGGCATGCCAAGTGCGGAGGCGCGGTATGGGTCGGCGGGAACCGTCACGGCCGCATCCGCTGCCGCGGGACTGCCCAGAGGGAGTCCTCTTTGGCGGCGCAGCCGCTCGTGCCGACGGAGCCGAGCCCCGGTCAGCGCCGGGGGAGGGTGGGGATGAGCGCGTCGAGGAAGGCGGCGGTGTCCTCCCAGCCTTCGACGGCCTGGCAGGCGACGCCCAGGGCGAGCACCGGGTAGTCGTTGCCGTCCGGGTCGAGGCGGTCGCCCACGAAGAGCATCTCGTCCAGGCCCAGCCCGGTCTGCGCGGCGAGCTGCCGCATCCCGTAGGCCTTGTCGATGCCCCGATGGGTGATGTCCACGCTCGTCGATCCGCCCGAGCGCACCTCGAGGTCGGGGATGCGGGCGGCCACCGCCTCGCGCAACGCGTTCTTCTTCTCCCCGGTCGGGTCCCACGCCGTCTTCGCCTCGAGCGGCGCCTGCTGACCGAGGGCGGAGAACGTGATCTGCGAGCCGCGGTCCTCCAGGATCGGGCCCCAGGTCCGCTCCTCCCACAGGCCGAGCCGGCGCGCCTCCTGCTCGACCGCGGCCAGCGCCCGGGACTTCTCGTCGTCGGCGAGGGCGTGGGCGTAGACGGTGCGGATGCCGTCGCCGTCGATGCGGTAGTACTGCGTGCCGCAGGTGGGCAGCAGGTGGAAGTGCGACAGGATCGCCACGTCCGCGGCGGGGAGCCGCTCGACGACCTGGGCGCGGAACTGCGCCAGCTGGCCGCCGGAGATGATCGCGACCTCGACGCGGGCGGCGAGGTCGAGCAGGAGCTGCGCCATGCGGGGGTCGAGCGCCTGCTTCGAGGGGGCGAGGGTGTCGTCCAGGTCGAAGGCGACGAGCGTGGGCGTGGGTGTACGAGTCATGCGGGCTCCCGGGGCGTCCGGCGGCGGCCGGTGGTCCGAACGTGCGAAGATCCCCGCGCACCCACGGGGTCTCTTCGCATCCGGGTCAGTCTACCGGGCCCGCGAGGGGCCGCCCGAGGCGTGGCCCGGGCCGCCCCGGCGCCCCGCCGAGGAAGGGCCTCGCGGGGTCGGCCTCCGATGGCGGGACGTGTGTCCTCCCCGTCGTGTTCCTCCGTGGTGCCCGGTGGCGGGGACGTGCTTATCGATAAGTGCGGGGCGCGGGCGGAGCTGCGGTCGGGAGCCCCGACGCCCTCCACGAGGTCTGCGTGACCCGGGCGGTGCCGCCGAGCGCGCTCGGCGGCGACGGCATCGGATGACCAGGGGTTCGGCCGGCTCGGCCGCGCGAAGCACGTCGTCAACGGGACCACCGTCGAGATCGCGCAGCTCGCGGTGCGCTCCGGCCACGAGGTAACAGGCCGCAACATAGTGGGCCCATGGGATCGGATCGGGCAGATTGAACTTGTTGACAAGTCGCGACCGCGGCTGTCGTCCCGCACCCCCGCCCCCATCGAGAGAGCAGATCATGTCCTTGCGCCACAGCATCATCCGGAAGGCGGGCGCGCTGGCGCTCGTCGGAGCCGTCGCCGCCTCGCTCGCGGCCTGCTCCAGCTCGGCCTCCTCCGCCGACGCCGACGCCGACTACGGCGACATCACCGTGCAGCTCGACTGGCTCAAGAACCACGAGTTCGCCGGTCTGTTCGTCGCCGACGACGCCGGCTACTTCGCAGACGAGGGCTTCGGCACCGTGACCTTCAACGCCGGCGGGATCGGCGGCGTCTCGGCGGCCACGGCCCTGACCAGCGGGCAGGCGTGGATCGCGTTCGGGGGCGTCGCCGACGTCGCCGCCGCGAACGAGGAGGGCGCCGACCTCCGCATCGTCGCGACCACCTACCAGAAGAACCCGTACACCCTGGTGTCCGCCACCAGCGACCCGATCGACACGCCGCAGGACCTCATCGGCAAGACGATCGCCATCGCCGACGCCAGCCGGACGAGCTGGGAGGCCTTCCTCGCGGCCAACGACATCGACGAGAGCCAGATCGACGTCGTGCCCTACGCCGACGCCGAGAGCGACCTGAAGCTCGGCAACATCGACGGCTTCATGGGCTACGGCGACGGCGGCGCCCAGCTGCGTGCCGACGGGTTCGGCGCGCAGGAGTTCCTGCTCGCCGACTACGGCCTCACCTACGGCGCGGAGGCCGTCGTCGTCACCGCGGACACGCTCGCGGACGAGCCCGAGAAGATCGAGGCGTTCCTCGACGCCTACGCCCACGGCTGGTACGACGCCTTCCAGGACTCCGACCACGCGCTCGACCTCGTCGTCGACGACTACGGCAAGGACCAGAACTGGGACAAGACCTCGCTCGAGCTGTCGTGGACGCAGCAGAGCAAGCTCATCCTCACCGACGAGTCCAAGGCAGGCGGCATCGGCACCGTGAGCGACGACGCCCTCGCGAACAACATCGCAGCCCTCGCGCTGGTCGGATACGACACGACCGCGGAGGACACCTTCGACACCACGCTCATCGCCGACGTCTACGCGCAGCATCCCGAGTGGATCCTCGGCGCGGACTTCTCTCAGTGACCGAGACCCCGTCGGAAGCGGTGGCCGCGTCGGGCACGTCCCACGCGGTCACCGCGGGGGCGCGCGCGGACGGACTGGACGTCCGGGGCTTGCGCAAGACCTTCGGCCGCGGCGCGCACGCGGTGCGCGCGCTCGACGGGGTCGACCTCACGCTCGGCCGCGGCGGCTTCGTCTCGCTTCTCGGCCCGTCCGGATGCGGCAAGTCCACGGTCCTGCGCATCCTCGCCGGCCTCGAGGAGGCCACCGCCGGCGAGGCCCTCGTGCACGGCGAGCCGGTGTCCGCGCGGGGCGTCCGCGGACAGGTCGGCGTCGTGTTCCAGGACCCGGCGCTGCTGGCGTGGCGGTCCGTGCGCCGCAACATCGGGCTGCCGCTGGAGCTCGCCGGCCGCCGCCGCGACCCGGCGCGCGTCGAGGCGCTCGTCGAGCTCGTCGGCCTCACCGGCTTCGAACGCGCCCGGCCCGCGCAGCTGTCCGGCGGCATGCGCCAGCGCGTCGCGATCGCCCGGGCCCTCGTCGTCGAACCCGAGCTGCTCCTGCTCGACGAGCCCTTCGGCGCGCTCGACGACATGACCCGGCAGCGTCTGAACTTCGAGCTCCAGCGCATCTGGCTCGAGCGCCCGGCGACGACGCTCATGGTCACGCACGGCATCCAGGAGGCGATCCTGCTCTCCGACGTCGTGGCCGTGATGTCGCCCCGGCCCGGCCGCATCCTCGAGGTCGTGCCCATCGACCTCCCCCGGCCGCGGACGGTCGACATCCTGCGCGCTCCCGAGTTCCACGCGCTCACCGATCGGCTGCAGGAGCTCCTGTTCAGCAGCCGGAACGCGGACGCCGAGACATGACGTACGCACGCTCCCGCCGGTGGATCCTCGGCTCGCTCGGCTTCGCGATCGTGTTCGCGCTGTGGTGGATCGTCGCGGACACCGCCTTCGCGACCACCGGGGTCGTGCCCTCGCCGCCGGCGCTGGTCGCGCAGATCGTCGCCGACGGGCCGGAGTACTACCTGGCCCAGATCGGCGTCACCCTCGCCAGCGCCGGGCAGGGATACCTCTGGGGCGTCGGCCTCGCCCTGATCGGCTCCGCCGTCGTGCTGGCGCTTCCCGCCACCCGGCACGCCGTGGCCCAGCTCGCGCTCGTGGTCGAATGCGCGCCCGCGGTCGCCGTGGGACCGGTCGTGCTCGCCCTGACCGGCGGGCGCACCCCCTCCATCTTCCTCGCCGGCCTCGCCGTGTTCTTCACGACGCTGATCGCGACCGTGCTCGGCGGCTTCGCGTCGGGTCCGGTCGAACGCGACGCGCTGCGCGTGTTCGGCGCGCGTGGCCACCAGATCTTCACGAAGGTGACGGTCGTCGCCGCGCTGCCCGCCGTCGTCAACGCCCTCAAGATCGCCGTGCCGGGGGCGATCCTCGGCGCGATCATCGGCGAGTACCTGGGCGGCGTCGACTCGGGCATCGGCGTCGCGCTGGCGGCGGCGCAGCGCTACATCCAGGTCGAGCGCACCTGGATCTTCGGGCTCAGCGCGGCGGCGGTGACGTGCATCGCGTACGGGCTCCTCGCCCTCCTCCAGCGCTACGCGTTCCCGTGGGCGCGTGAGGGGAGCGGGCGGTGAGCCCGGCGGTGCGCGGCCCGGGCCGCCGCATCCTCGGCGCGGTCGGCGGGCGGGTCGCCGTCTTCCTCGGCGTCGTCGTCCTCATCGTCGCCGCATGGTGGCTGTTCCTCGTTTTCTCGGGCGTGAGCCACTTCGTCGGCAAGTCGCCGGTGGACGTGTGGGAGTACCTGTTCACCGGGGAGGAGGCCGACCAGCAGCGGGAGCAGCTGATCTCGGCGATGCTCGCGACCCTCGCCGACGCCGGGATCGGCTACGTCGCCGGTCTCGGTGGCGCGGTCGCCGTCGCCGTGGTGTTTGCGGTCTTCCCGGCGCTGGCGGTCACGTTCATGCCGGTGGCGATGGTGCTGCGCACCTTCCCGCTGCTCGCCTTCACCCCGCTCATCGTGCTCGCGGTCGGGCGGGGGCCCGGCGGGGTCGCCGTGGTCGGGTTCATCGTGGTGTTCTTCGCCGCGCTGGTGACCGTCTCGTTCGGCATCTCGAACGCCCCGGGCGACGCCCTCGAGGTCATCACCGTGTTCGGCGGGCGGCGGTGGGCGCGGATGCTGAAGGTGGCGCTTCCCGCCGCGGTCCCCGCGCTCTTCGCCGCCGCTCGCATCGCCGTGCCGCAGGCCATGGCGGCAGCGCTGATCGCCGAATGGCTCATCACCGGGAACGGCGCGGGCAGCGAGCTCATGAGCGCCGCCGGCACGTCCCAGTACAGTGCCCTCTGGACCTACGCGGCCGTCCTGATCCTCGTCTCCACGGTGCTGTACACGGCCGTGACCGTCCTCGAGGAGATCGTCGTCGAGCGCTTCCGCGGCACGGCGCGCGGGTGACCGCATCCTGAGACCCCATGCACGACCGAGACTGCGGCGGATGCCAGACGCGCCACCGCCAGGAGGAGAACCGATGACGACCCGACGTCCCCTGATCTTCAGCGCGTTCAACGAGTTCGTGCTCTCCCACCACGACCACGGGGCGTGGCGTCGGCCCGACAGCCGGCAGACCGAGCTCGACTCCGCCGCGTACTGGGTCGACCTCGCCAGGACGCTCGAACGGGGGAGGTTCGACTTCCTCTTCTTCGCCGACGTCCTGGCGCCCTACGACCTGTACCGGGGGAACCGCGACGCCGCGATCGCGACGGGCATGCAGACGCCCGTGAACGACCCGGCCGTGCTGATCCCGATCCTCGCCCACGAGACCGAGAACCTGGGGCTCGTGCTCACCGAGAACATCCTGCAGGAGCCGCCGTACACGTTCGCGCGCAAGCTCTCCACGCTCGACCATCTGAGCGGCGGGCGCATCGCCTGGAACATCGTGACGAGCTTCCTTCCCGGCGCCGGGCGCAACCTCGGCCACGAGGGACTGCCCAGTCACGAGGAGCGCTACGGCCGGGCGGAGGACTACGTCACCGCGGTCTACAAGCTGTGGGAGGCATCGTGGGAGGACGACGCCGTGATCGCCGACCGGGAACGCGGCGTCTACGCCGACCCCCGCAAGGTGCACACGATCGACCACGTCGGTCCCTACTACACGGTTCCCGGTCCGCACCTGACGACGCCGAGCCCGCAGCGCACGCCGTTCCTGTTCAACGCGGCGGCGTCCGGCACCGGAATCGGCTTCGCCGGCAGGCACGCCGAGGTGCTGTTCACGACGGGCGGCCGACAGGGCGCGCCCGCCAGCGTCGCCCGGCTGCGCGCGGCCGCGGTCGCGCACGGCCGAGCGGCGGGCGACGTGAAGATCCTCGGGGGTCTCGGCGTCGTCGTCGGCAGCACCGAGGAGGAGGCGCAGCGCCTCGACCGCGAGCTGCGCGAGACCCAGTCGCTCGAGTCGATGCTCGTGAAGTTCAGCGGCTTCTGGCAGGAGGACCTCGACCGGTATCCGCTGACCGCGACGGCGGGGGAGCTGCTCGAGTCCGGCGAGCCCGGCCCGCTGACGCGGCAGGTCCTCGCCGGGGCCGATCCGTCGACGAGGTTCGAGGAGGTGGTGCGCCGGGCGGCGAACTCCCATGTGACCGGCACGCCGGAGCAGATCGCGGACGAGATCGACGCATGGCAGGACGCCGGGGTCGACGGCATCAACGTGCAGTACCTCGTCTCGCCCGGGACGTTCGAGGACTTCGTCGACCACGTGCGACCGGTGCTCGTCGAGCGCGGGACGATGCAGGCAGACTACCGGCCCGGGACGGTGCGTGAGAAGGTCACCGGCGACGGGCCGTATCTGCCGGAGCGTCATCCCGCCCGTCGGCTGCGCGCCGAGCTGGCCGCCGCACGGACGGAGGTCGGACGATGAGCATCAGCGATCAGGAGCTCCTCGCCGGCTTCGCCCCGCTGTTCGAGCGCATCGCACGCGGCGCCGCCGCGCGGGAGCGCACGCGGGCGCTGCCGCTCGAGGAGATGCGGGAGCTCGCCCTCGCGGGGATCGGGGCGGTGCGCGTCCCGGCGGAGCTCGGCGGCGCCGGGGTGAGCCTGCGACAGCTGCTCGGCCTGCTGCGCGAGCTCGCGGCGGCCGACTCGAACCTGCCGCAGGCGCTGCGCCAGCACTACTACCAGGTGGAGCTTCTGCTGCAGCGCCGCCAGGACCCGGACGCGCAGGCGTGGCTGCGGCGGGTGGTCGCGGGCGACCTGTTCGGCAGCGCGACGACGGAGCCGCACGGCTCGAGGCTCGGCGAGGTCTCGACCGTGCTCCGGCGTGACCCCGCCGGCGGCTACCGGCTCAACGGCCGCAAGATCTACGGCACCGGCAATGCCTACGCGCAGTGGCTGCCGGTCGGAGCGGTCGACGAGGACGGCGTCCCGGTCGTTCCGGTCGTCCCGCGCGACCGTGCCGGCGTGACGCTGCTCGACGACTGGGACGGCTTCGGCCAGCGTCTGACCGCGACGAGCACCACGGTCTTCGAGGACGTCGCTGTCTCGGACGACGAGGTGCGTCGCTTCCCGCTCGAGGGGCCGAAACGGGGCGGCTCCGGCCTGCACCAGACGGTTCTGCTGGCGACGCTCGCCGGCATCGCGCAGGCGGCGGCCCGCGATCTCGCCGAGATCGTGCGGGTCAAGACGCGGGTGTACTTCACCGGCACCGGCGAGCTGCCCCGCGACGACGCCGTGGTGCAGGAGCAGGTGGGCCGCGCGCAGGCGGCCGCCGACGCCGCGCGTTGGATCCTGGAGGGACTCGCTCGCGAGCTCGAGGGCGCCTGGCGGCTGTGGCGCGACCCGGATGCCGACCCCGCCGTCGTCGACGCCGCGTTCGTCGACGTCGAGCTCGCGGTCGCGTCCGCCCAGGTCACGATCTCGGAGAGCGTGCTGGACCAGACCGCGCATCTGCTGGACGTGCTGGGCGCGTCGTCGCTGTCGAGCAGGCTGGGTCTCGACCGGCACTGGCGCAATGCGCGGGCGATCGCCTCGCACAACCCCTATCCGTTCAAGGCGCGGCTGCTGGGCGATCACCTGCTCACCGGTGCGGAGCCCGAGGGCTTCGCGGTCGGGAAGGATGTCGGCGACAAAGGGTGAGCACCGGTGCGGCGCTGGTGTCGGGTGTGACGGGATTCGGCGATGCGACGAGATTCGGAGGTTTCTGCGGCATCCGTTCCGAATCCCGTGACATCTCCGAATCCCATGACGCGGAACGCTCCGAGATGGGAGCCACGCGCCTCAGCCGGGCAGCGCGCCCGCCAGCACGTGGCCGCGGGCGACGACCGCGACCAGCCTCTCGGTCGTGAGCGCGCCGAGGTCTTCCCACGGGCGGCCGCGTCGTGGAGTGGCGGCGGCTCACTCCCAGCCGCTGTATCTTCGGGCTCGTGAACGGATATGCCTCGGGCGACCGCTGTGCCCGAGTGCGGGGTCACCCGGCGCGGTGCCCGCGAAGCGGTGTCGGAGGGCGGAATCCCCCCGGGGATCCCGACCGTTGCCGGACGCGGGCTCCGATCAGCAGGCCTCCTCAGTCTCCTCTCCCGGCGCTCACCGGCTCGGACACGGGGACGTCGACCGAGGCTACGGGATCGGGCACTGTGCTCTCGGGGCGTCGGAACCGGGGCCAACGCGCCTCGCTGCTCCGTGTGATGCCGTCTGGGCGGAGGTAGAGAGTGAGCAGCAGGATGATCCCGAGGACGACCTGGTCCAGTCCGGCGGGCGCGAGGATCTGGATCCCGAAGACGTCGACGCCCTCCTCGAAGCGGCGCAGGATCTCCACGACCACTGTCACGAAAAGGGTGCCGGTCACCGCTCCCCACAGGCTGTACAGCCCCCCGATGACGAGCATCGCAACGGTCAGGAAGGTGGGCGTCAGAAACGAGCTCAGCGTCGAGTTCAGCGCACCCAGGTATCCGGCCATCATTCCCCCGCCCATTCCGCACACCGCGCCCGAGAGTGTGAACGCGAGATGGCGTTCGCGGGCGACGTCCACACCCATCGCGATCGCCGCGAGCTCGTCCTCGCGGGCGGCGCACATGCGCAGCCCGGCGCGCGAGCGTTGGTACGCGAAGGCGGCCACGATGGCGAGCAGGGCGAGTCCGAGAGCGGGCCAGAGGCTCAGACCGGTCGGGATGCCGATCATCGTCTGCGCTCCCATCGTGACGTCGTCCCATTGGGAGAAGACGGTCTGCACGATCAGCAGCAGCGCGAGACTGGCGATCCCGGCCCCGAGGCCGGTGAGGCGGGAGAGCGGGAGGCCCACCACGAACGCGATCGCAGCGCTGACGGCGGCGGCGATCAGGACGCCGGCGACGTAGTCGACCTGGACGTCGCGTAGCCACGGAGCGAGGTTCGGCAGCAGTATCTTCTTGAGATTCGCGGGGATCGTGACCAGGGCGGTCGTGTACGCGCCGATCATCATGAACGACAACTGCCCGAAGGACACCACGCCTGAGTTGCCGCTGAAGACGTACGTCCCGACGACGAGGGTCAGATTCACGAGCATCGAGATCGCGACGCTGGTCAGCGGCGCGTTGTCGAGGGCGCCGATCGCCAGGATCAGCGCGGTCACGCACGCCATCGGGACCAGTGCCTGGGCGGAGGTCTTCCGCCACCTTTCAAGAGTGCTCACGCTCTACGCTCCTTCGTTCCGAAAACGCCTCGCGGGAGGAAAAGCAGCAGCAGGATGACGCCAGCGAAGACGAACGCGTCCCGGTACCCCATAGCCTCTTCGGGGAGGAAACCCTGCAGCAGGGTCGTTCCCAGGCCGATGATGATCCCTCCCAGCGCGGCGCCGGGAAGGCTCCCCATGCCGCCGATCACGACGGCGACGAACCCGATGATCACCGGTTGGAAGCCGAACGAGGGGCTGACGCTGCCGGACTGTGCGATCAGCAGGATCGCCGAGATGCCGGCGAGTCCGCCCGAGATCGCGAAAGCGAGGGAGATTACGCGGTTCGCGTTCACGCCGACCAGCCGCGCCATCTGGAAGTTCTCAGCGGCTGCGCGCATCTGCACGCCGACCGGGGTCCTCCGGAAGAACAGCACCAGCGCGCCCACGACGATCACGGCGACGCTCACCGTGATCAGGCTCAGGCTGCTGATGCTGATCCCCGCGATGCCCACGAAGCTCGACAGGAACGACGGCAGAGCGGGAGAGTACGGGACGCTGCCCGAGATCATCTGCGCGATCGCCTGGATGATCGTGTTCAACGCGAACGACGCCACGAGCAGCGTCGTCCCGTCCGCTTTGCGGAAGGGGCGGAACGCGATCCGTTCCGCGAGGATCGCGATCGCCGTGACGCCGAGCACGGCGGCGGCGGTCCAGAGGGCGAGCGGCCCGCCCGCGAGGAGGTAGACGACGTAGCCGCCGATCATGATGAATCCGCCGTGGGCGAAGTTGATCATGCGCATGACGCCGAAGACGAGGGCCACGCCCAGAGCCACCATCGCATACAGCGCTCCGAGGCTGATCCCGTTGATCAGGATCTGGATGAAGTACTGCATCACGGTCCTCCGAGGTAGAGCGATTCGAATGCCGAGTCCTCGCCGAGCTCCTCGCTGGTACCCTCCATCTGCACGCGGCCGGTCTGCAGGACGTAGACGCGGTCGGCGATCCCCAGTGTGCGCCGGGCGTTCTGCTCCACCAGGAGCATCGTGGTGCCCTCGCGTTTGAGCTCGGCGAGCACTTCGAACACGGTGTCGACCATGACGGGCGAGAGGCCGAGAGACGGTTCGTCGAGGAGCAGCAGCGCGGGCCGCGAGAGCAGCGCTCGGGCGATCGCAAGCATCTGCTGCTCTCCGCCTGACATGCCGCCGGCAGGAGAGTCGAAGTACCTCTTCAGCGGGGGGAAGAGACCGAGCATCCGCTCTATGTCGGAGGCGACCTGTCTCTTGTCGCGCCGGATCGTGCCCCCGAGCAGCAGGTTCTCCTTGACGGTGAGCGACCCGAATATCCAACGGGCTTCGGGGACGAGCGCGATCCCGTCACGTACGATCAACTCGATGCGGCGACCGGCGATGCTCCGTCCCTTGAACTCGATGCGTCCGGCGGCGGGGGTGAGCGCGCCGCAGATACAGGCCATCAGCGTCGACTTCCCGGCTCCGTTCGGCCCGATGACGCCGACGGTCTCTCCCTCCGCGACGGTCAGCGACACCGAACGCAGCGCCTTGATC
>JASGDW010000274.1:0-5994 GCA_047606965.1 Microbacterium sp. | reverse complement strand
GGGGCACGGCCGGCACCTCCGGCAAGGGGAACCCGACATGGTGAGACGTCTTCTCGGCCGGCTGCTGCAGTCGGTGCTCGTGCTCTGGGCCGCGTTCACGGTGAGCTTCTTCGTGCTGTTCGTCCTGCCCAGCGACCCCGTCGCGCTCATGCTGGGCCAGGGCGGCGAGGGGGGCGTGGCCGACACCGCGGCGGTCGACGCGCTGCGCAGCCAGTACGGTTTCGACCAGCCGATCCTGGTGCAGTACGCCCAGCGCCTCTGGGCCTTCGTCCGTCTCGACTTCGGGACCTCCCTGCAGGACAAGCAGCCGGTCGGCGAGGCGGTCGCGACCGCGCTGCCCTCGACGCTGCAGCTCGCCGTCACCGCGATGGCGCTCGCCTCGGTGATCGGGGTCGCGATCGCGGCCGTCGCATCCACGACGCGGTTGTCGTGGTTGCGGCAGGCGCTGCTGTCGTTGCCGCCGCTCGGCGCCTCGCTGCCGCCGTTCTGGATCGGTCTGCTGCTCATCCAGTTCTTTGCCTTCCAGCTCCGGCTGCTGCCCTCGATGGGCGACAACGGCTGGCAGTCGGTCATCCTGCCCGCCCTCACGCTCGCCTTCCCGGCGTCGGCGGTGATCGCCCAGATCCTGGCCAAGAGCTTCCTGTCGACCTGGCAGCAGCCCTTCGTCCAGCTCGCCCGCGCGAAAGGGCTGTCCCGACGCGAGCTGCTGACCGGGCATGTGCTGCGTCACGCGATCATCCCGGCGGTGACCATGGCGGCCATCATCTTCGGCAACCTGCTCGCCGGCACGGTCGTCGTCGAGACCGTCTTCTCGCGAACCGGCATCGGGCGCCTCGTCGAGTCGGCGGTCACACAGCAGGACGTCCCCGTGGTGCAGCTCGTCGTCGTGCTGTCCGCGCTGATCTTCGTCGTCGTCAACCTCGCCGTCGATGCGGTCTACCCGCTGCTCGACCCTCGCATCGTGCGCAACCGGCGCCGATCGCCCGTGCGGCGGGAGGGAGCGGTCTATGTCTGAGGTCCTCACCTCCCCGCGCTCCGCGCCTCTCGCGTCCGCGGGGCGGCGGCTCCGGCGGCGCTCGCGCGGCGGAGCCGGGCTGTGGATCGCGGTCGTCGTCGTCGCGTCGGCTCTCCTGTTCGCGGTGTTCCCGGGGCTGTTCACCTCGCAGGACCCGCTGGTCGGGCAGACCAGCGAGGCCCTCCAGCCGCCGTCGGCCGCGCACTGGTTCGGGACCGACAACCTGGGGCGGGACCTTTTCGCCCGGGTCGTCTACGGCGCCTCCGCATCCCTCACCGGCGCCCTGATCGCGATCCTGATCGCCCTCGTGGTCGGCTCGGCGATCGGGCTGCTCGCCGGCGCGGTCGGCGGGGTGGTCGACACCGTCGTCACGCGTTGCGTCGACGTCATGCTCGCGATCCCCGGGCTGCTGTTGGCGATGACGGTCGTCACCGCCATCGGGTTCGGCACCGTCAACGTGGCCGTCGCCGTCGGGATCGCCGCGGTGGCGTCCTTCATCCGCCTCATGCGGTCGGAGGTGTTCCGGGTGAGGCATGCGAAATACGTCGAGGCCGCGCGTGTGACCGGCGAGTCTCCGGTCGCGGTGCTCCTGCGCTACATCGCCCCCAACTCGATCGGATCGGTGCTCGCCCTGGCCGCGCTCGAGTTCGGCGGGGTGCTGCTGGCGATCTCGGCGCTGAGCTTCCTCGGCTACGGGGTGCAGCCCCCCAACCCCGAGTGGGGGTCGCTCGTCTCCCAGGGGCGCGACTACATCGCCACCGCGTGGTGGCTCTCCTTCTTCCCCGGGCTGACGATCGCCGCCGTCGTGGTGGCGATGAACCGCATCAGCCGGGCCTTCGACCACGACCAGGAGGTGCAGGCGTGACGGGCACCGAGCCGGTTCTGGAGCTGGAGAACCTGCGGATCTCGTACCGGTCGCGTTCCGGGCAGGCGCTCCAGGCCCTCCGCGGCGTGTCGCTCCGCGTGCACGCCGGAGAGACGGTCGCGATCGTCGGCGAGTCGGGGTCGGGCAAGACCACCCTGGGCCTCGCGCTGCTGGGGCTTCTCGCCCCCAACGCCCGTGCCGAGGTCGACGCGCTGCGTCTGGGCGGCACCGACATCACGGGATGGCGCGACGCGGACTGGCTCGGGGTGCGCGGAAAGGACATCGCACTCGTGCCACAGGACCCCGGGGTCTCGCTCAACCCTGTGCGCTCGATCGGCAGCCAGCTGGCCGAGAGCATTCTGCGCCACACGAAGGTGTCGAGGCCCGAGGCCCGCGACCTGGCCGTGGACCTGCTCGGGCAGGTCGGTCTGGACGATCCCGCGAAGCGGTTGCGTCAGTACCCGCACGAGCTCTCCGGCGGGATGCAGCAGCGTGTGCTCATCGCGATGGCCTTCGCGGCCCGGCCGCGCATCATCGTCGCGGACGAGCCCACCTCGGGCCTTGACGTCACCGTCCAGAAGGTCGTGCTCGACCAGCTCGGACGACTCACCCGGGAAGGCGGCACCGCCGCCGTGCTCGTGACCCACGACCTCGGGGTCGCCGCGGACCGGTCCGATCGCATCGTCGTGCTGCAGGACGGCGTCATCGTCGAAGAAGCGCCGACCCGCCGGATCGTCGAGCGCCCCGCTCACGAGTACACGAGAGAGCTGCTCGCCGCGGTGCCGTCGCTGACGGCGCGCCGGCTGCAGCCGGCCCGGGCGGTCGAGGAGGCGCCGGTCGTCGACCACCCGTTCGCGGTCGTCGCGACCGACGTGCGCAAACGCTTCGGGGCCGGCCCGGACCAGACCGCGGCGCTCGACGGCGTCTCGGTCACGGCGAGGCGTGGGCAGACCGTGGCGATCGTCGGGGAGTCGGGTTCGGGCAAGTCGACGCTGGCACGCATCCTCGTCGGGCTGGAGAAGGCCGACGCCGGATCGGCGCTCGTGAACGGATTGGAGGTCGTCGGAGCCGGGCGCGAGCTGGGACGGCAGCTGCACCGGCAGACCCAGTTCGTGCATCAGAACCCCTACGGATCGCTGAACCCGCGCTTCACCGTCGAGCAGATCGTCGCCGCGCCCCTGAGGAGGCTGCGCGGGCTCCGGGGCCGCGCCCTCGGGCGCGCGGTCCTCGAGGCCCTCGACGAGGTCGCGCTGCCCGCCTCGTTCGCGGCCCGCCGCCCCGCTGAGCTCTCCGGCGGGCAGCGCCAGCGGGTCGCGATCGCGCGCGCTCTCGCCCCCCGTCCGAAGGTGGTCGTGCTCGACGAGCCGGTGTCGGCCCTGGACGTCTCGGTGCAGGCGCAGATACTGCGCCTGCTCGTTGAGGCGCAGGCCGAGCACGGCATCACCTACGTGTTCATCTCGCACGATCTCGCCGTGGTGCGCCTGATCTCGGATCACGTCTACGTCCTGCGCCGCGGGAGCGTCGTCGAGCAGGGCGACACCGAGCGCATCTTCGCGGCACCCGCACACGGGTACACCCGCGCCCTGCTCGACGCGATCCCCGGCGGGGGCGCACGCCTGGGAGCGTCGGCACAGGGCCTGCGATGAGCCGCCGCCGCGTCGGGATCGAGCAGCACCCCGCAACATTGCGTCACGCTCGCGCGGGCCGCGAGGACGACCGGGAGCATGGCCGTGGTCCCGCGCGACGCGCCGTTCCGCGGTCCGGCGGGCCGCGCGGGACCCATCGTCGGGGGCGATCGGTTTCCATCCGGCCCCGTCGTTGGACGATCCGTGGGGTGGTTTGCTCGGATTGCCTCGACATCCACATCCCGTCCACCGCATGCAGGAGCACATTATGAGACAGCGATCGCCTCTCGGCCGCCCACTGCCCCTCCCGGGCGTCGTCGAAACGGAGGGTCCGCGATGAGCCGCCGCTACGTCGTCATCGGCGCGGGGGGCGTCGGCGCGGCCCTGGCCGCGGGGCTCGCCGAGGCCGGTATCCCCGTCGTGCTCGTCTCGCGCGGGCGCACCTACGACGCGATCCGCGAGCACGGGCTGCGCTTCACCCACGAGGGACGCACCCGCGTGCTCGACGTGCCCGTCGAAGGATCCCCGGAGGGGGTCGCGCTGCGGCCGGACGACGTCCTGTTGCTGGCGGTGAAGAGCCAGGACGCCCCGGCCGCGCTTTCCGAGTGGGCGCAGCGTCCCGTCGCCGGCGGCATCGCGGGCACCGCGCTGCCCGTGGTGACGCTGCAGAACGGGCTGGACGCCGAGCGCGTCGCGCTGCGGCACTTCGACACCGTCGTGTCCGGGACCACCCTCATCGCGGCGCAGCACGTGGTGCCGGGCGAGGTGACGGTGCGCAACGGCCCGAAGCTGGGGCAGATCATCCTCGGCGCCTTCCCGACCGCGGAGCTCGCCGCCGACGCCGCGGCGCTCGTCCCGGGCGTCGCCGACGACCTGCGTCGCGCGCAGTGGCTGATCCACGAGGCCGAGGACCCGCGGCGCTGGAAGGCGTGGAAGACGCTGGCGGCGTCGACCTTCCCCGTCGAGGTGCTCGCGGGCACGCCGGAGGAGCTCGACGAGCTGCGCGGCCGGGTGCGGGACGAGGCGCGCAGGGTGTTCGCCGCCGCCGGCTACGGCTTCGCGGACCCGAGCGAGCTGAGCTACGACCCGGCCCAGGCGCGGCTGCCGCAGGCGCAGGACGGTCCGCTGGGCCTGTCCACCTGGCAGAGCTTCGCGCGGGGCTCCGGCAGCGAGACCGACTACCTGACGGGTGAGATCGTGCTGCAGGCCCGGCTGCTCGGCATCCCCGCCCCGGCCAGCGCGGCCGTGCGCCGCACACTGGCCGAGGCCGCCGCGGCGGGGGAGAAGCCCGGCGTCCGCCCCGCCCGGGACATCCTGCGGGCGCTGCCCGACGCCGTGGGGGCGCCGGCGTGACCGGTGCGGACGGGCGGATCACGCTCGGCTTCAACGCCCGCATCGCCTACCAGGGCGACGACGCGAAGCGGGGGCTGCGCGACGGCATCCGGCTGTTCCAGCGTGCGGAGGAGCTGGGCTTCCAGACCGGCTGGGTCTACCAGCGCCACTTCGACCACTACCTGTCCTCGCCGTTGACCTTCCTCTCGGCGGTCGCGCAGCACACCGACCGGATCGGGCTGGGCACCGCCATCATCCCGATCCGCAACGAGGATCCGCTGCTGCTGGCCGAGGCCGCCGGCACCGCCGACCTGCTGTCCGACGAGCGGCTGCAGCTGGGCATAGGGAAGGGCGCCGGGGGCTTCGACCACCTGTTCGGCGATCGCGACACCGCCGACTTCCGCGTCAGGGCCACCCGCAAGCTCGACGCGTTCCTTGCCGGCGTCCGCGGCGAGACGGTCGGGCGCGTCGAGGAGGAGGGGCTGCCGGTGCCGGAGGGCACCGAGCTGCGCGTCACCCCCCACAGCCCGACCCTCCGCGACCGCATCTGGTACGGCGCCGGCTCGATCGAGACCACGGCGAACACGGTCGAGCGCGGACTGAACCTGCTGCTGGGCACGATCGTGCACGCGCAGCGGACCGGCCTGCGGTACGACCAGTACCAGCGCCGGCAGGCGGACGAGTACCGTGCCGGCGTCGCCGCCCGGCATCCCGGCAAGACGGCGCGGGTCGCGCTCGCGCGCTCGGTGCTGCCGGCGACGGATGCCGGGACCGCCGCCGCCTACGAGAGGTACGACCTCGAGCGGCAGCGCTTCGGCCCCTCGGCCTCGCGCCCGCGCGGGGCGCTGGAGATCGTGCCGCGGGCCGCCGGAACCCTGCCCGGCGTCGAGGCGACGCCGGTGCTGCGCGGCGATCCCGACGAGGTCGTGGCCCGGCTGCGCGCCGACGAGGCGTTCGGCGCGAGCGACCACCTCATCGCCTTCCTCGTGCCCGAGTTCGACGTCGACCGGAACATCCGCGTCCTGGAGGACATCGCCGCGCACGTCGCGCCCGCGCTGGGCTGGGTGCCGGCGCGGTAGGCGCGGTCCCCGGGGCGTCTCCGACCGTCCCGCGACGTTTCCCACCGTCCCGGGACGGTCCGCGCACGGTGGGACGGG
>JASGDW010000273.1:0-8995 GCA_047606965.1 Microbacterium sp. | reverse complement strand
GGTCGCCACCGCGTCGGCGAGCGTGTCGCGGATCGCGGCGAACAGCGTGTCGATCTCGCCGTCGTCGAGGGAGGCCGCCGTGGCGTAGGGCGACATCCGCGCCCCGTGCAGGATCTCGTCGGAGTACGCGTTGCCGACGCCGGCGATCACCGACTGGTCGCGCAGCGTCCCTTTGACGTGCGTGCGCCGCCCCGCCAGCAGGCCCGCGAGCGTGTCCCGGGTGAACGCGGGGTCGAGCGGATCGGGGCCGAGCCGGGCGATGCCGGGCACATCGGCGGGGGCGCGGACGACGTACACCGCGAGCGCCTTCCGGGTGCCCGCCTCGGTCAGGTCGAACCCGGAGCCGTCGTCGAAGGCGACCCGCAGCGCGGTCGGGCCCCGCCCCGGCTTCGCGGCCGCCGTCGGTGCGGTGTCGCACCAGCGCAGCCAGCCCGCCTTCGCCAGGTGGAACACCAGGTGCAGCGGCTCGTCGGCGTCCGTCGTCGTCGCGACGTCGAGGAACTTGCCGTGCCGGGCGACGCCCCGCGCCCGCGCGCCCACGAGCGCCTCGATCGGAGGGTCGACGGTGCGCAGCGCGGAGACCGCCGCGGGCTGCGCCCGCGTGAGGCGCAGCCCCGTGACGCGCCGGTCGAGGAAGTCGGCGAGCCCCTGCACCTCCGGCATCTCGGGCATGCGGCCATCCTGCCACTCGCCCCCGACACCCGCCCGTCGCAGATGTCCCACTTCGGAGCGGTAGATGTCCCACTTCGGAGCGGTATGGCGAGCTCATAGCGGTCCGAAGCGGGACATGGCGGGCGTCAGACCGGCCATGGCAGGGGCGTACGCGGATCGGTCGCCAGCAGATCGGCGACCCAGGCGTCGCTGCGCATCCCGGTGCCGTTCACGAGCGCGCGGCGCAGCACCCCGGCGTAGCGGAAGCCGAGGCGCTGCGCGACCCGCGCCGACCCCGTGTTGCCGACCACCGCACGCCACTCGATGCGCGCCAGGGCGAGCGGGCCGTCGAAGCCCCAGGCGACGACGACGGCCGCCGCCTCGGCGGCGAGCCCGGAGCCGCGGAACGCGGGCGCGAGCCAGTAGCCGAGCTCGCCCGTGCCGCGGCCCAGAGCGTGCAGGCCGATCATGCCGGCCAGGACGCCGTCCCGACGCATCGCCCACACCGTCTCGGTCTCCTCCGCCCACCCGGCCGCCGCGGTCCGCAGGAACTCGGCGGCGTGCTCGGCCCGGTAGGGCGAGGGGACGGTCGTGAAGCGCTGGATGCCGGCGTCCTGGCACGCCGCCAGGATCGCCGCCGCGTCGTCGGCGGTGGGCACCGACAGCGCCAGCCGTCCGGTGCGGAGGGTGACCGGCAGCATCCGGCCAGCCTACGGTCGCCTCAGATGCGCGCGCGAGCCCCCTCGCGGGGCACCAGCCGCTCCAGCTGCGTGACGTGCGCCGGGGTCAGCTCGTCGAGCGTGCGGACCTGCAGCAGCTTCATCGTGCGCACGACTTGCTCGGTGAGGATCTCGATCGCGCGGTCCACCCCGGCACGCCCGCCGGCCATGAGCCCGTACAGGTAGGCGCGGCCGACGAGGGTGAACTTCGCGCCCAGCGCGATCGCGGCGACGATGTCGGCACCGTCCATGATGCCGGTGTCGATCGCGATCTCGGTGTCGGCGCCGACCTCGCGCACCACCTCGGGCAGCAGATGGAACGGCACCGGTGCCCGGTCGAGCTGGCGGCCGCCGTGGTTGGAGAGCACGAGGCCGTCGACGCCCAGGTCGACGAGCCTCTTGGAGTCCTCGACGTTCTGCACGCCCTTGACGACGATCTTGCCGGGCCACAGCGAGCGGATGATCTCCAGGTCGTCGAAGGAGATCGAGGGGTCCATCGCGGCGTCCAGCAGCTCGCCGACCGTGCCGCCGGTCGAAGACAGCGAGGCGAACTCGAGCGGGGGCGTGGTGAGGAAGTCGAACCACCACCAGGGCCGCGGGAGCGCGTCGATCACGGTGCCCAGGCTCAGCTGCGGCGGGATGGAGAAGCCGTTGCGCTTGTCGCGCAGGCGCGCGCCGGCCACCGGCGTGTCGACGGTGAAGAACAGCGTGTCGAAGCCGGCCGCGGCGGCGCGCTCCACGAGCCCGTAGGAGATCTCGCGCTGGCGCATCACGTACAGCTGGAACCAGTTGCGTCCGGTCGGGTTGGCCGCCTTCACGTCCTCGATCGAGGTGGTGCCGAGGGTGGAGAGGGTGAACGGGATGCCGGCGGCCGCCGCCGCGCCGGCACCGGCGATCTCGCCCTCGGTCTGCATCAGGCGGGTGAAGCCGGTCGGGGCGATGCCGAACGGCAGCGCGGACGGGCCGCCGAAGATCGTCGCCGACGTGTCCACGTGCGACACGTCCCGCAGGATCGAGGGGTGGAACTCGACGTCGCGGAAGGCCTGGCGGGCGCGGTCGAGGGAGATCTCGGCGTCCGCCGCGCCGTCGGTGTAGTCGAACGCCGCCGCCGGGGTGCGGCGCTTCGCGATCCTGCGCAGGTCGGCGATCGTGAGGGCCCGGCTCAGACGCCGGCGCTTGCCGTCGAGGTCCGGCCGGCGGAACTGCATGAGCCCCCGCAGCTCGGCGGGATTCGGCAGCTGGCGGCGGATCGTGCTCATCGGTGTCCTTCTCGAGGGGGTGCTCTGGCCAGTGGTCTGACCTCTGAGTATGCTAGGCGGGGCGGCGGCGAGGGGTCAAGGCGGCGGAGGGATCGATGGGCGGAGACGGCGAGCCGGTGTGGGAGCCCGTCGCGCGGGCGCGGGCGCACGAGCTGGTCATCGCCGCGATCGAGGCGCAGATCACGGGCGGCCTGCTGAGGGTCGGCGACCCGCTGCCGCCCGAACGCGAGCTGGCAGCGCGCCTCGAGGTCAGTCGCGCGGGCGTCCGCGAGGCCGTGCGGGTGCTGGAGGGCCAGGGGGTGCTGCGCTCCCGTGTCGGCTCGGGCGCCGAGGCCGGCACCTTCGTCGCGGCGCTCCCGGACGCGGCGCTGACCCGGTTCCTGCGGCTGCACGTGGCGCTCGCGAACTTCCCGGTGGCCGAGGTCGTCGCCGTGCGTGTCGGGCTGGAGCGCACCGCCGCGGCGTCCGCCGCCGCGGCGCAGGACGACGCGGCCTTCGACGCGATGGCGGGGCTGCTCGATCGCATGGAGGCGCCGGGGGTCACGCGCGAGGAGTTCAACGACGCGGACGCGGACTTCCACATCGCGATCGCGGCGGCATCCGGCAACCGGCTCGCCGCCTCGATGACGACCGCGATCCGGGCGGCGTTGCGCGAGCCGCTGCTGAAGGCCGTCGTCGCCGCCGACGACTGGGACGCCGTGGCCGGCCGGCTCCGCCACCAGCACCGCGCGATCCTGGCCGCCCTGCGCGCGGGCGACGCGCAGCGGGCGGCCGCGCTGACCGAGCAGCACATCCGCTCCGCCGCCGCCACGTTGCCGCTCGGCTGAGCTCGCACGGCCGCCCGTCGACCGCGTCGCACGCGATCGGAACGCAGGACATCACGACCGACATGCCGGCCAGAGGTGCCGCGGACGCCGCATCCGCCCGGTCGTCCTGCGTCTCGCTCCGGGGGGGGGACGCGCCTCGGGACGGGATGAGGCGGGGTCACCGCCGGCGCAGCAGCCCGATCCGGTCGTACACGGTGTCGAGGGTCGCGTCCGCCACGGCCGCCGCCTCGTCGGCGTTGCGGGCGAGCACGCGATCGAGCTCGGCCGGGTCGTCCAGCAGTGCCAGCGCGCGCTCGCGCACCGGGCCGAACTCGGCGACCACGACCTCCACGAGGCCCCTCTTGAAGTCGCCGTAGCCGCGTCCGGCGTACTCGTCCTCGATCGCGGGGATCTGCCGGCCGGTGAGGGCCGCGTAGATCACGAGCAGGTTGGAGACGCCGGGCTTGCCCTCCCGGTCGTACCGCACGGAGCCTTCGGAGTCGGTGACCGCCCGCATGATCTTCTTCGCGTTCGCGGCCGGGTCGTCCAGCAGCCACAGCACCCCGGCGTCCGACTCCGCCGACTTCGACATCTTCGCAGCCGGGTTCTGCAGGTCGTAGATGCGGGCCGTGTCCTGCTGGATCATCGGCACAGGCACCCGGAAGGTGTCGCCGAAGCGGGAGTTGAACCGTTCCGCCAGGTCGCGGGTCAGCTCGACGTGCTGCTTCTGGTCGTCCCCGACCGGCACGACGTCGGTCTGGTAGAGCAGGATGTCGGCGGCCATCAGGATCGGATAGGTGAACAGCCCCACGCTGGTCGCATCGGAGCCGTACCGCTGCGACTTGTCCTTGAACTGCGTCATGCGCCCGGCCTCGCCGAAGCCGGTGATCGTGCCCAGCACCCACGCCAGCTCGGCGTGCGCGGCCACGTGCGACTGCACGTACAGCGTCGAGCGCGACGGCTCGATGCCGGCGGCGATGTACTGCGCCGCGGTGCGCCGCGTCTTGGCGCGCAGCTCGGCGGGGTCGTTCGGCTGGGTCAGGGCGTGCAGGTCGACGACGGAGAAGAACGCATCGTACGACTCCTGAAGGTCGCGCCACTGCAGCAGGGCCCCGATGTAGTTGCCGATCTGCAGGGAGTCGGCGGAGGGCTGCATTCCGGAGTAGAGGCGCGCTTTGGTCACCGGTCGATTCTAGGCAATGGAGGCCGCCGGCCCGGGGCCATGCGGTCAGCGCCCGATCGCGTACTCGGCGACGACCGGTGCGTGGTCGCTCCAGCGCTCGGCGTACGCGGCGGCGCGGGCCACCCGGTAACCCTGCACCCGCGCGGCGAGGGCGGGCGTGGCGAGGTGGTAGTCGATGCGCCAGCCGGTGTCGTTGTCGAAGGCCTGGCCGCGGTTCGACCACCACGTGTACGGGCCGTCGACCTCGCCGGCGAAGCGCCGGCCGACGTCGATCCACCCCAGCCCGGTGCCGACCGAGCCGTCGACGCCCGTGACCTCGGCGCCGGCCTCGGCGAGGAACCGGTCGAAGTACGCGCGCTCGCGCGGCAGGAACCCGGCCTTCTTCACGTTGCCGCGCCAGTTCTTGATGTCGAGCTCACGGTGGCCCACGTTCAGGTCGCCCACGACCAGGGCCAGCCCGTCGCCTGCCGCCAGCTGCGGCAGGCGCTCGCTCATCGCGTCGAGGAAGCCGTACTTCGCGATCTGCTTGGGCGTGCCGTCCTCGCCGGAGTGCACGTAGGCGCTGACGACCGTGAGGCGTTCGCCGCCCAGCTCGACGTCGGCCTCGAGCCACCGGCCCTGCGAGTCGACGGTGTCGTCGCCGAGCGCGGTGCGCCACGACGCGATCGGCACCCGGCTCGCGATGGCCACGCCCGCGCGTCCCTTCGTGTGCGACTCGTCGTGCACGAGCTCCCAGCCCGGCAGCGCCGCCTCCAGGTGCACGCGCTCGGCGCGCACCTCCTGCAGGGCGAGGATGTCGACGTCCGCCGTGTCGAGCCAGCCGGCCATGCCGTTACGGACGGCGGCCCGGATGCCGTTGACGTTGACGGTGGCGATGCGGAGGGCTCGGGGCATGCGCTCCAGCCTAGAGCGCCCCTCGGACACGGGACTACCGGAGCAGTCCGCGGGCGGCGGGTGCGGGCGGATCGGCCTCGATCCGCATCAGCTCGTCCTCGGCGCGCCGGACGGCGGCGGACAGCAGCGGGCGACGCCACCAGACGGCGGTGTCCCTCGCCAGCCGGGCCTCGCGCAGCCGCACCCGGGCCGCGGTGCGCAGCGCCTCGTGCTCTTGACGACGCCGCTCCGGCTCGCTCAGCTCCACCAGCGGCAGGTCGCGGTCGCGGGTGGCGGTCGCGATCCACGCCGCCGCCACCAGGACGACGATCCCGCCCAGCCGGAACCACAGCATGAACCCGATGAAGATCGCGAACGTCGCCAGCAGCGGGTTGCTGGGGGAGTAGACGAGCAGGATACCGGCCGCCAGCTGCAGCACGGCCAGCGCGCCGCCGCCCAGCAGCGAGCCGGGCCAGATGCGACGCCAGTGCAGCGACGTGCCGGTGAGGAAGCGGAACAGCAGCGCCAGGGCCACGGCGTTGATCCCGAACGCGACGAGCATCGTCACGGCCCGCACCGCGATCGTCGACCAGACGCCGTCGGCGCCCCAGCCGATCAGCGAGAAGACGAGGTCGAGGGCCCACAGCGTGGTCTGCACGAGCGCCCAGCCCAGCAGCAGCGCCACCCCGAACAGGAACGCCGCGAGCAGGTCCCGTGCCTTGAGGATCACGTAGCTGCGACGGTCGTACTCCAGCCCGAAGGTGTCGCGCACCGCCCGCCGGGCGTAGGTGACGAAGCCGATCGCGGTCCAGACCACGATCACGAGCGCGACCAGGCCGGTGATGGTCACGACGCTCGCCCCCGACTCGGCGACCGCCTCCACCTGCGACGGCTGGATGAGTCCCTCCTCGCTGATCAGGCCCGGGATGTAGCCGTCGATCAGGCCGATCAGGCCCTCCACCGCGCGCGCGTCGCCGCCCAGCCACAGCCCCGCGACGGCGGCGGCGAGGTAGATGCCGGCGAAGATCGTGAACAGCGACTGGTAGCTGATGCCGGCGGCCAGCAGGAAGCCGTTGTGCTGCAGGAAGTGACGCCACACCCGGATCGGGAACCAGGAGAGCGTGCGGCGGGTGAGATCGGTGGCCCGCCCGATCGGCTCGTCGAGACGTTCCCGCAACGCCGCCTGAGTGGTCTCCCAGCGCGCCCGCAGGGTGTCGTCGGCGGCCGTCGGCGTCGCCGCATCCTCCGCCCGTCCCCGTCGCACGCTCACACCCTACCGACGACGGCGAGACCGGGCTCTCGCGCTGAGCGGGGCGCGGCTCAGACGCCGCGCAGCACGGCCTGCTTGACCTCGGCGATCGCACGGGTGACCTGGATGCCGCGGGGGCACGCCTCGGTGCAGTTGAAGGTCGTGCGGCAGCGCCAGACGCCCTCCTTGTCGTTGAGGATGTCCAGGCGCACCTCGCCGGCGTCGTCGCGCGAGTCGAAGATGAAGCGGTGCGCGTTCACGATCGCGGCGGGGCCGAAGTACTGGCCGTCGGTCCAGAACACCGGGCACGAGGAGGTGCAGGCCGCGCACAGGATGCACTTGGTCGTGTCGTCGAAGCGCTCGCGGTCCACGATCGACTGGAAGCGCTCCTTGCCGGGCTCCGGCGTGCCGTTCGAGATCAGGAACGGCTTCACCTCGCGGTACGCGGCGAAGAACGGGTCCATGTCGACGACGAGGTCCTTCTCCAGCGGCAGGCCCTTGATGGCCTCCACGTAGATGGGCTTCGAGATGTCGAGGTCCTTGATCAGCGTCTTGCAGGCCAGGCGGTTGCGGCCGTTGATGCGCATGGCGTCGGAGCCGCAGATGCCGTGCGCGCACGACCGGCGGAAGGTCAGCGTGCCGTCGACCTCCCACTTGATCTTGTGCAGCGCGTCGAGCACGCGGTCGGTCGGGTACATCTCGACGTCGTAGTCGACCCAGCGCGGCTCGTCGTCGACCTCGGGGTCGAAGCGGCGGATGTTGAAGGTCACCAGGTAGGACTGGATCGGCGCCTCGCCGTCCTCCGGCGCGGCGGCGAGGTCCTCTTCGACGATGGCGGCGGACATCAGTACTTCCTCTCCATCGGCGGGTAGTTGAACTCGCCCTGCTCGTTCTTGGTGAACACGACCGGCTTCCAGCCGAGCTTGATGTGGTCCTCCGGGTCCGGCGAGTGCGGGTCGCCGGTCAGGTAGGCCATCGTGTGTTGCATGTACGTCGAGTCGTCGCGGTCCGGGTAGTCCTCGCGCATGTGGCCGCCGCGGCTCTCCTTGCGGTTGCGGGCGGCGTAGGCGACGATCTCCGCGAGATCCAGCAGGAAGCCCAGCTCGACCGCCTCGAGCAGGTCGGTGTTGTACCGCTTGCCCTTGTCGTCGACGTGGATGTTCTGGTACCGCTGGCGCAGATCGTGGATGGTGCCCATGACGTTGGTCAGGGTCTCCTCGGTGCGGAACACCTGGGCGTTCGCGTCCATCTCCTCCTGCAGCTTCTTCCGCAGGACGGCGACGCGCTCCGTGCCCGGGTTGCCGCGCAGCCTCTCCAGCATCTCGCGCACCCCGGCGGCGGGGTCCTCCGGCAGCGGCACGAGCTCCGCGGTCTGGACGTACTCGACCGCGTTGCGGCCGCTGCGCTTGCCGAACACGTTGATGTCCAGCAGCGAGTTGGTGCCCAGGCGGTTGGCGCCGTGCACGGACACGCAGGCGCATTCGCCGGCGGCGTACAGGCCCGGCACGACCGTGGTGTTGTCGGCCAGCACCTCGCCGTTGTTGTTGGTCGGGATGCCGCCCATGGCGTAGTGCGCGGTCGGCATCACCGGCACCGGCTCGACCACCGGGTCGACGCCCAGGTAGGTGCGTGCGAACTCGGTGATGTCGGGGAGCTTGGTCTCGAGCACCTCGGCGCCCAGGTGGGTGCAGTCGAGGTACACGTAGTCCTTGTGGGGGCCGGCGCCGCGGCCCTCGAGCACCTCCTTGACCATGCAGCGGGCGACGATGTCGCGCGGGGCGAGGTCCTTGATGGTGGGGGCGTAGCGCTCCATGAAGCGCTCGCCGGAGGCGTTGCGCAGGATCGCGCCCTCGCCGCGTGCGCCTTCGGTGAGCAGGATCCCGAGCCCGGCCAGGCCCGTCGGGTGGAACTGGAAGAACTCGATGTCCTCCAGCGGCAGTCCCTTGCGCCAGATGATGCCGACGCCGTCGCCGGTGAGGGTGTGGGCGTTCGAGGTCGTCTTGTAGATCTTGCCGAATCCGCCGGTCGCGAAGATCACGGCCTTGGAGTGGAAGACGTGCAGGTCGCCGGTGGCCAGCTCGTAGGCGACGACGCCGGCGACCTGCGTGGCGCCGTCGGCATCCTTCACGGTGATCAGGTCGAGCGCGTAGAACTCGTTGTAGAAGTTGATGCCGAGCTTGACGCAGTTCTGGAACAGCGTCTGCAGGATCATGTGGCCGGTGCGGTCGGCCGCGTAGCAGGCGCGGCGCACGGGC
>JASGDW010000272.1:0-3788 GCA_047606965.1 Microbacterium sp. | reverse complement strand
GCGGGCGACCAGTCGGCGCGGGCCAGCGCGGCGTCCCCGATCGGGTTGACGCCGCCACCCGCTGCCAGGGCGTGCCCCGCCAGCGCGTGCAGGCACTTCACCCGCGTCGGCATGCCGCCGGCGGAGACACCGGCGATCTCGGGCACCTCGCCGTAGCGGGCGCGGTCTGCGAGGTAGGCGCGGTGGGCGGCGAGGTAGGCGGCCGCGACATCGGGGTCATCGAGCTGCGCGGCCAGCTCGGGCATCGCGTGCTCGGCCTCCAGCCGGGACATCGCCGCGGTCGCAGCGGGATGGGTGAGGTAGTAGAAGGTGGGGAACGGCGTGCCGTCGGCGAGCCGGGGCGCCGTCGCGACCACGGTCGGGTTGCCGCATGCGCACCGTGCAGCGACGCCCACGACGCCCCGCGCCGGACGGCCGAGCTGCGCCCGCAGCACCGCCAGCTCGGCGTCGGTCACGGGCGCGTAGGGGGGCCTTGTCACCCCGCCAGGGTACCGGCCCGGGCGGTCACCCCTCGGGGCCGACCGCCGTCTGCGCGGCGCCCGCGGCCACGACCGAGGCCACCAGCTGCGACATCCAGTCGGTCGAGGTCTGCTGCACCTCGTCGCTGACCGGCGTCTCGTCCTGCGGCTGGTCGGCCGCGTCCAGATCGTTCTCGACGAGGTACACGACCTCGCCCGGCTCCACGTAGTACAGCCGCTCGCGGGCCTGGGTCATGATGTAGGCCGGGTCGCTCCAGCGCTCGCTCTCGGCCTGCAGCTCGTCGATCTCGTCCTGCGTGACCGACACCGACTGCTCGAGCGCCGCGATGCGCTGCCGCTGGTCGACGTAGGTGCCGATCGTGGGCACGAGCACCAGCACCGCCAGCACGACCAGACCGAGCATGATGACCATGAAGCCGGACAGCCGGATGCCGCCGAGCCACTCGCGCACGTCGACGCGGCGCCGCGGCGCGCCCGACCGCCGCCGGGAACCGGAGGGGGGAGCCGTTCTCTCGGACAACGACTCCCCCTTCCGCGGGCTCTGATCGGGATGCGCGGGGCCTCAGCCCGTGAACCGGGGGAAGGCGCCGCGTCCGGCGAAGGCGGCCGCCTCGCCCAGCTCCTCCTCGATGCGCAGAAGCTGATTGTATTTCGCGACGCGCTCGCTGCGCGCAGGCGCACCGGTCTTGATCTGACCGCAGTTGGTGGCCACGGCCAGGTCGGCGATGGTCGTGTCCTCGGTCTCGCCGGAGCGGTGCGAGAGCATCGACCGGTAGCCGTTCGAGGTGGCCAGGCTCACGGCGTCCAGCGTCTCGCTCAGCGTGCCGATCTGGTTGACCTTCACCAGCAGCGCGTTGGCGACGCCGAGATCGATGCCCTTCTGCAGGCGGGCCGGGTTGGTGACGAACAGGTCGTCGCCGACCAGCTGCACCTTCGTGCCGAGCTTCTCTGTCAGCGTCTTCCAGGCGTCCCAGTCGTCCTCGGCCAGGGCGTCCTCGATCGTCACGATCGGGTAGCTGTCGACGAGGTCGGCGAAGTAGTCGGTGAGCTGCTCGGCCGTCCACGGCTTGCCCTCGACCGTGTAGACGCCCTCGTGGAAGAACTCGGTCGCCGCGACGTCCAGCCCCACCGCGATGTCGGTGCCGGGGGTGAAGCCGGCCTTCTCGATGGCCTTCAGCAGGAAGTCCAGGCCCTCGCGGTTGCTGGGCAGATCGGGGGCGAAGCCGCCCTCGTCGCCGAGACCGGTGGCGAAGCCCGCCGCCTTCAGCTCCCCCTTGAGGACGTGGTAGACCTCCGTGCCCCACCGCAGCGAGTCCGCATAGGTCGCAGCCCCGAGCGGCGCGAGGAAGAACTCCTGGAAGTCGATGCCGTTGTCGGCGTGCTCGCCGCCGTTGATGACGTTGAACAGCGGGACCGGCAGCACGTGCGCGTTCGGGCCGCCGATGTAGCGGAACAGGGGCAGGTCGGCGCTGTCGGCCGCGGCCTTGGCCACGGCCAGGCTCACGCCGAGGATGGCGTTGGCGCCGGTGCGCGACTTGTTGTCGGTGCCGTCGGTGGCGATGAGGATCTCGTCGATGACCCGCTGCTCGCTCGCGTCGATGCCCTCGATCGCCGGTCCGAGCTCGTCGATGACGGCGTCCACGGCCTTGAGCACGCCCTTGCCGCCGTAGCGGCTTTTGTCGCCGTCGCGCAGCTCGTACGCCTCGAAGGCGCCGGTCGACGCGCCGGAGGGGACGGCCGCGCGCTGGACGATGCCGTCGTCGAGCAGCACCTCCACCTCGACGGTCGGGTTTCCGCGCGAATCCAGGATCTCGCGCGCGCCTACAGCCTCGATCAGTGCCACTGGGGACTCCTTGAGTTGGGGAGGTGGGTCTCGGGCTCGTGCGCCCACGTCGAGTCTAGTGAGGCCGGCTGTCGGCGAGGAGCGCGGCGCCGTCCCACGCCCCGAGGTCGAGGGTCTGCGGCGCCTCGGGCGCGCAGCAGCCCGGCGCCGCGTGCGCGCAGCTCGCTCACCGCGCAGGCGGGCTCCGGCCGCACACGACCAGAACGCAGGACGTCCGTGCGCGGCTGCCACGACATGCCGCACAGGGAGGACCGAGGCCGCATCCGTCCTGAGTTCCGCTCGCCGCGCGGCGTCACCCGGCACGCTGCGCCCCACACGCCGGCGGGCGGCGGGCCGCCTCCCCGGAACCGACCTGCCCGCAGGCTCAGGACAGCGGCTTGATCTCCAGCGCACCCGGAGCGGTGCCGGGGGCCACGGCGGCGAAGGCGGTGTAGCCCTCGGAGGCCGCCCGTTCGAGCAGGCCTTTCAGGTTCTTCGCGCGCTGCTCCAGCCGGACCCGGGCGCCGCCGGCGATCAGCGCCGCCTTGTGTGCCACGAGCTCGGCGACCGGCACGTCCCGGTCGTGGACGAGCACGATCGCGGGGGTCTCGGCATCCGCCCCCCCGCCGACCAGGTCGACGATGCGCTCGAACCCGATCGAGAATCCGACGGCGGGGACCTCCTGGCCGAGGAACCGGCCGATCATGCCGTCGTAGCGGCCGCCGCCCCCGAGCGAGTAGGTCACGTCCGGGTGCGCGAGCTCGAAGATCGTGCCGGTGTAGTAGCCCATGCCGCGCACCAGGAACGGGTCGAACGCGAGCGGGACGCCGGGGATCTTCTCGACCGGCCGCGCCGCGCCGACCGCGCGGCCGATGCCGACCAGGTGCGCCACGACCTCGTCCGGGACGCCGGCGGGCAGCGCCTTGCGGATCTGCCCCTCCCCGTAGGGCCGGTACTCGAGCGTCTGCGGCCGCCGCAGGAACGCGACGAAGGCGTCGACGGCGGACGCGGTGGCCCCGCGCTCGCGCAGCTCCGCCTCGACGCCGTCGGAGCCGACCTTGTCGAGCTTGTCGATCGTGACGAGGACGCCGGGGCGCTCGGCCGGCGCGAAGCCGAACACGTCGAGCACGGCGTCCAGCGCACGGCGGTCGTTGATGCGCACCGTGACGCCCCGAAGGCCCAGCGCGTCGAGCGTGTCGAGCGTGGCGACGATCAGCTCGGCCTCGGCGCGGGCGGAGGCGTCGCCGACGATGTCGATGTCGCACTGCACGAACTGCCGGTAGCGGCCCTTCTGCGGCCGTTCCGCTCGCCACACCGGCGCGATCTGGATCGAGCGGAACACCCCCGGCAGCTCGGCCCGGTGCGTCGCGTAGAACCGCGCGAGCGGCACGGTGAGGTCGTAGCGCAGGCCCAGGTCGCTGAGGGCCGCGGGGTCGTCGGCGGCGGCGATGATCGCCTCGGCGTCGAGGCCGCGCTTGAGCACGTTG